>NZ_LZKF01000084.1:0-7764 GCF_001672665.1 Mycobacterium sp. E2238
AGCTTCATGGTGGTGCAGGCCGCCCTGGCGGTGCTGCTGGCCAAGCTGAGCGCGAGTAGCGATGTGGCGGTGGGCTTTCCGATCGCCGGGCGGCGCGACCCCGCGCTCGACGACCTGGTCGGGTTCTTCGTCAACACCCTGGTGCTGCGCGTCGAGGTGGCCGGCGACCCCACCTTCACCGACCTGCTGTCCCAGGTGCGGCAACGCAGCCTGGCCGCCTACGAACACCAAGACGTGCCCTTCGAGGTGCTGGTGGAAAGGCTCAACCCGACCCGAAGCCTGACCCACCACCCCCTGGTCCAGGTCATGCTGGCCTGGCAGAACTTCGCCGGGCAAGGCGGTGGCCCGGTCGGCGGGCTGGCCCTGGGCGACGTCGAGATCACGCCGATGCCGGTGGACACCCAGACCGCCCGCATGGACCTGACCTTCTCGCTGGCCGAGCGCTGGAGCGAGGCCGGCGAGCCCGCCGGGATCGGCGGAACGGTGGAATTCCGCACCGACGTGTACGACGCGGACAGCATCCAGGCGCTCGTCGGGCGGTTGCAGCGGGTGTTGACCGCCATGACCGTCGACCCCACCCAGGCGTTGTCGTCGGTGGATCTGCTCGACGAGGCCGAACATGCCCGCCTCGACGAGATCGGAAACCGGGCGGTGCTGGCTGGGCCGCCGGCCGCGCCGGTCTCCATTCCGGCGCTGTTCGCCGCCCAGGTGGCCCGCACACCGGAGGCCGTGGCTCTGGTGTGCACCGGCCGATCGATGACCTATCGCGAGCTGGACGAGGCCGCGAACCGGTTGGCGCACGTATTGGCCGGCCGCGGGGCCGCGCCGGGACAGTCTGTCGCCCTGCTGTTTTCGCGTTCGGCGGAGGCGATCGTCGCGATCCTGGCGGTGCTCAAGTCCGGGGCGGCCTATCTGCCGATCGACCCGGCGCTGCCCGAGTCCCGCATCGGATTCGTGCTCTCCGATGCCGCGCCGATGGCCGTCATCACCACCGCCGACCTGGCCGACCGGCTCATCGGTCACGACGTGCCGGTCATCGACATCGACGACCCGGACCTCGCCGCCCAACCCGGCGCGACACCGGCGGCGCCGGGCCCCGAGGACCTCGCCTACCTCATCTACACGTCCGGCACCACCGGCGTCCCCAAGGGTGTGGCGGTCACCCACCGGAACGCGACCCAACTGCTGGCGCGCATGGACGCCGGCCTGCCGCGCGCCGGGGTGTGGTCGCAGTGGCATTCACTGGCCTTCGACGTCTCGGTCCACGAGATCTTCGGCGCGCTCCTGCACGGCGGCCGGCTGGTGGTGGTGCCCGAGTCGGTGGCGCGCTCGCCGGAAGACCTGCACGCACTGCTGGTGGCCGAGCAAGTCACCGTGCTGAGTCAAACCCCCTCGGCCGCCGCGATGTTGGCGCCCGACGGCCTGGAATCGGCCACCCTGGTGGTGGCCGGCGAGGCATGCCCGGCCGAGCTGGTCGACCGGTGGGGGCCGGGCCGAGCGATGATCAACGCCTACGGCCCGACCGAGGCCACGGTGTACGCGGCCGTCAGCGAGCCCCTGACGGTGGCGTCCGCCGAGTCAGGTGTGGTGCCGATCGGGTCGCCGGTGCCCGGCGGCGCGTTGTTCGTCCTCGACGGGCGGCTGCGCCCGGTGCCCGTCGGCGTGATCGGCGAGTTGTACGTGGCCGGTTCCGGTGTGGCGTCCGGATATTGGCGGCGGTCGGGCCTAACCGCGGCGCGGTTCGTGGCGTGCCCGTTCGGCGGGGCCGGCACCCGCATGTACCGCACCGGGGACCTGGTGCGCTGGCGCGCCGATGGGCAGCTCGACTACCTCGGCCGCGTCGACGAGCAGGTCAAGATCCGCGGTTATCGCATCGAGCTCGGCGAGGTGCGAGCGGCACTGGCGTGGCTGGACGGGGTGGAGCAGGCGGTCGTCATCGCCCGGGAGGACCGACCCGGTGACAAGCGCCTGGTCGCTTACGTCACGGGGACGGCCGATCCGGCCGGGGTGCGCGCCGCGCTGGCCGAACGGCTGCCGGCGTACATGATCCCCGCCGCAGTGGTGGTGCTCGACGCGCTGCCGCTCACGCCCAACGGCAAGCTCGACACCCGCGCGCTGCCCGCCCCGGAGTACTCCGACGTCGACCAATACCGCGCCCCGGACAACGCCGTCGAGGAGATACTCGCCGGCATCTACGCCCAGGTGCTGGGGCTCGACCGCGTCGGCGTCGACGACTCCTTCTTCGACCTCGGCGGCGACAGCATCTCGTCGATGCAGGTGGTGACGCGGGCGCGCGCCGCCGGGTTGATCTGCCGGACGCGCGACATCTTCGTCGAGCAGACCGTGGCCCGGCTGGCCCGGGTGGCCGAGGTCGCCGACGCCGGTGCCGACGTGGCCGACGAGGGTGTGGGCCCGGTGACCGTCACGCCGATCATGCATTGGCTGCAGGGCCTGGAACGGGCGGGCGGGCAGGTCGACCAGTTCAACCAGACGATGCTGGTGCAGGCCCCCGCCGGGGTCGGCGAGGCGGACGTGCTGGTGGTGCTGCAGGCACTGCTCGACCGGCACGGCATGCTGCGCCTGCGCCTGGACACTGGCTCCGACGGTTGGTCGCTGACGGTGCCGGAGCCCGGTTCGGTGGACGCCCGCGACTGCGTGCACACCGTGGCCGAGTTGTCCGACGCGGCGCTGGCCGAGGCGCGGTCGCGGTTGAACCCGGCGGCCGGGACGATGCTGAGCGCGCTGTGGGCCAGCTCCACCGGCCAGCTGGTGGTGATCATCCACCACTTGGCCGTCGACGGGGTGTCCTGGAGAATCCTGTTGGAGGACTTGAACATTGCCTGGGCGCAGCACCGCCTGGGCCAGCCGGTGGCGTTACCGACGGCGGGCACGTCGTTCGCCCGGTGGGCGTCGCAGCTGGCCGAGCGCGCGCACCACCCGGACGTGGTGGATCAGCTGGACACCTGGAAGCAGGTGGCGGCCACCCCCGCGGCGCTGCCCGCGGTGCGGCCCGAGGTGGACACCTTCGCCACCGCCGGGCACCTCTCGGTGGAACTGGACGCCGAGACCACCGGCATGTTGCTCGGCGAGGTGCCGGCGGCGTTCCGCGCCGGCATCCAGGACATCCTGCTGATCTCGTTCGCCGTGGCGGTGGCGGAATTCCTGGGCACCGGCGTGGCGCCGATCGGCATCGACGTGGAGGGCCACGGCCGGAACGAGGACCTGGGCCGCGACGTCGACCTGTCCCACACCGTGGGGTGGTTCACCGTGAAGTATCCGGTGTCTCTGGCCATGGGTGAATTGCGTTGGGCGCAGGTGGTTTCCGGAGACCAGACGTTGGGTGCGGTGCTCAAGGACGCCAAGGAGCAACTGCGCGCCCTCCCGGATTCGCTGACCTACGGGCTGCTGCGCTACCTGAACGCCGACGCCGACCTTGCCAGTCCCGACCCGACGATCGGGTTCAATTATCTTGGGCGCCAAGGCGGATCGGCTGAACTCTCCGAGGAGATGTGGCGACCAGTGCAGGGCTCGGTCACCGCGGCCGCCGCGGCGATACCCATGCCGCTGATGCACACGCTGGAGTTGAACGCGGCCACCGTCGACTCCGAGACGGGCCCGCGGCTGCACGCCAATTGGACGTGGGCGCCGTCGACGCTCGACGAGGACCGAGTCGCGCGGCTGAGCCGGCTGTGGTTCGAGGCCCTCGCCGGGATCTGCGCCCACGTGCATTCCGGCGGCGGCGGTTTGACGCCGTCGGACATCGCGCCCGCTCGCCTCAGCCAGAAGCAGATCGACCAGCTGCAGCGGCAATGCCACATCGCCGACGTGCTACCGCTGACCCCCGTGCAGCAGGGGCTGCTCTTCCACGCCAACACCGTGCGGGGGGCCGGCCAGGATTCCGGTGACCTCTACGCGGGGCAGCTCGACATCACGGTCAGCGGCCCGCTCGACCCCGACCGCCTGCGCGAGGCCGTGCACGCGATGGTCGAGCGGCATCCGAACCTGGTGGCCCGATTCTTCGACCAGTTCGATGAGCCGGTGCAGGTCATCTCCGCCGATCCGGCGGCGGCCTGGCAGTACCGGGAGCTCGATGGCGCCCCCGACGTCGAGGAGCGCGTTGCGCGGCTCTGCGCCGACGAGCGCGCCGCCGTGTGCGACCTGGCCGGCCAGCCGCCCTTCCGGGTGGCCTTGGTCCGCACCGCGGTCGACCGGCACCGGCTGGTGCTGACCAACCACCACATCGTCCTCGACGGCTGGTCGATGCCGATCCTGCTCGGCGACATCTTCGCCGGCTACTACGGCCAGCGGCTGCCCGCGGCGGCGCCCTACCGCGGCTTCGTCAGCTGGCTGGCCGCGCGCGACCGCGACGCCGCCCGCGCCGCCTGGGGCGAGGTGTTCGCCGGCTTCGACACCCCGGCTTTGGTCGGTCGCCAGGACCAGCTGCAGCCGGGGGAGCAAGGCGTTCAGACGTTCGGGCTGCCGGCCGAGCTCACCCGGGCCATCGGCGAGCTGGCCCGCTCGTGCCACACCACCGTCAACACGGTGCTGCAGGCGGCCTACGCCCAGCTGCTGTGCTGGCTGACCGGTCAGCACGACGTCGCGTTCGGCACCACCGTCTCGGGCAGGCCGGCCGAGGTCCCCGGTGCGGACTCGATGGTCGGCCTGTTGATCAACACGGTGCCGGTACGGGCGAACATCACCCCGACGACCACCGCCGCCGACCTGCTCGAGCAGCTGCAGGCCGCCTACAACCACACGCTCGACCACCAGCACTTGGCGCTCAACGAAATTCACCGCATCACCGGTCAGGACAAGCTGTTCGACACCCTGTTCGCCTTCGAGAACTATCCGATCGACGCCGCGGCGCTGTCGGGCGAACAAGAGCTGTCCATCACCGACATCGCCAGCCGGGAATCCACCCACTACCCGCTGACGATCCAGGCCCAGCCGGGACACGAACTGCGGCTGCGCGTCGAATACGACACCGACGTTTTCGACACCGACGCCATCGCGACGCTGATCGAGCGGCTGCGCCGGGTGCTGTTGGCCATGACCACCGACCCCGGGCGGCGGCTGTCGGCGACGGACGCGCTGGACGCCGGCGAACACCGCAGACTCGACGAGTTCGGCAACCGCGCGGTGCTGTCCCAGCCGTGGTTGCCAGCGTCGATTCCGGGGTTGTTTGCGGCGCAGGTGGTGCGTGTGCCGGGGGCGGTGGCGGTGCGGTGTGCGGGTCGTTCGTTGTCGTATCGGGAGTTGGATGAGGCGTCGAATCGGTTGGCGCATGCGCTGATTGCCCGGGGTGCGGGTCCGGGGGAGTCGGTGGCGGTGTTGTTGGACCGCTCGGCCGAGGCGATCGTGGCGATCCTGGGGGTGCTGAAGTCGGGGGCGGCGTATCTGCCGATCGATCCGGGGTTGCCCGAGGCGCGGGTCGAGTTCATGTTGACCGACGCCGCGCCGGTTGCCGCGGTGACCAGCGTGGCGCTGGCCGAGAAGTTGGCCGGGCATGTGTTGCCGGTCATCGACGTGCACAGCCCCGCACTGCAGTCGCAGCCCGCCACGGCGCCCCCGGGCCCGGATCCTGAGGATGTCGCGCACATCATCTACACCTCGGGGACCACCGGTGTGCCCAAGGGGGTGGCGGTCAGCCACGCCAATGTGACCCGGTTGTTCGACGCCCCGGCGGTGGGGGTGGTGTTGGGGCCAGGGCAGGTGTGGACGCAGTTCCATTCGTATGCCTTTGATTTCTCGGTGTGGGAGATCTGGGGGGCGCTGCTGCACGGCGGGCGACTGGTGGTGGTCCCGGAGGCCGTGGCGCGCTCGCCGAAGGATTTTCATGCGTTGGTGGTGGCCGAGAAGGTGACGGTGTTGAGTCAGACCCCGGCGGCCGTTCGCATGCTGTCACCGGAAGGCCTGGACTCCGCGGCGCTGGTGATCGGCGCGGAGCCCGTACCCCCGGAGCTGGTTGACCGCTGGGCACCAGGGCGGGCGATGATGAACGTCTACGGCCCGACCGAGAGCACGATCTTCGCGTCCATGAGCACCCCGCTGACCGCGAAATCCGGTGCGCCGCCGATTGGTTCGGCGGTGCCAGGGACAGGACTGTTCGTGCTGGACGGCTGGTTGCGGCCCGTGCCGGTCGGGGTGATCGGGGAGTTGTATGTCGCCGGGCGCGGGGTGGGCCTGGGATACGTGCGCCGGCCCGACTTGACCGCGTCGCGGTTCGTGGCCTGCCCGTTCGGCGAGCCCGGACAACGGATGTATCGCAGCGGGGACCTGGTGCGCTGGGGCGCCGACGGCCAACTGCAGTACGTCGGACGCACCGACGAGCAAGTCAAGATTCGCGGTTACCGCATCGAGATCGGCGAGATCCGCTCGGCCCTCGCAGCTTTGGACGGCGTCGACGAAGCGGTGGTCGTCGTCCGCGAGGACCGCCCCGGCGATAAGCGACTAGTCGGCTACATCACCGGAGCCGCCGAGCCGGCCGCGATGCGCGCCGCCCTGGCCGAGCGGCTGCCGGGCTACATGGTCCCGGCCGGGATCGTGGTGCTCGAGGCGCTACCCGTGACGGTCAACGGCAAACTCGACACCCGCGCCCTCCCCACACCGGAATACACCGCCTCGGGCTATCGCGCCCCCACCAATCCCACCGAGGAGATCCTGGCTGGCATCTACGCCCAGGTGCTCGGGGTCGATCGCGTCGGAATCGACCAGTCGTTCTTCGACCTGGGCGGCGACAGCATTCTGGCGATGCGCCTGATCGCCGCGGTCAACACCGACCTGGACGAGTACCTGTCGGTGCGCGCCGTGTTCGAGGCGCCCACCATCGCCCAGCTGGCACCCCGGATCGGCGAAAGCGCTGGCGGCCTCGAGCCGTTGGTGGCCGGCCCCCGGCCGGCGGTGGTCCCGCTGTCGTTCGCCCAGAGCCGGCTGTGGTTCCTGGACCAATTGCAAGGCCCGTCACCGGTTTACAACATGGCGGCGGCCATGCGCCTGCGTGGTCGGCTCGGCGCCGACGCGCTCGGTGCGGCGCTGGCCGACGTGGTGGCCCGCCACGAGAGCCTGCGGACCGTGTTCGCGGCGCCCGAGGGAACGCCCCAGCAGGTGGTCATTCCCGCGGAGCGAGCCGATTTCGGCTGGCAGGTCGTCGACGCGACCGGCTGGTCGGCGAGCCGGCTGGACGAGGCCGTCAAGGCCGCGGCACGCGGCACCTTCGACCTGGCGACCGATATTCCGTTGCGCGCCTGGCTGTTCCGCGTCGCCGACGACGAACACGTGCTGGTGGCCGTGGTGCACCACATCGCCGCCGACGGCTGGTCGCTGCGGCCGCTGGCCGCCGACCTCGGCGCCGCCTACGCCAGCCGGTGCGCGGGGCAGGCCCCCGAGTGGGCCGAATTGCCGGTCCAGTACGTGGATTACACGTTGTGGCAGCGCGCCCAGTTCGGCGATCTGAAGGACAGCGAAAGCCGCATCGCCGCCCAGCTGGCCTACTGGGAAGAGGCCCTGGCCGGCATGCCGGAGCGGTTGCAGCTGCCCACCGACCGCCCCTACCCGCAGGTGGCCGACCAGCGCGGGGCCACGGTGGCGATCGACTGGCCCGCCGACTTGCAGCAGCAGGTTTCGGCGGTGGCCCGCGAACACAATGCGACCAGCTTCATGGTGGTGCAGGCCGCCCTGGCGGTGCTGCTGGCCAAGCTGAGCGCGAGTAGCGATGTGGCGGTGGGCTTTCCGATCGCCGGGCGGCGCGACCCCGCGCTCGACGAC
>NZ_LZKF01000085.1:0-13024 GCF_001672665.1 Mycobacterium sp. E2238
CGAGGTGCTGCTGGTGCTCGACGCCACCATCGGGCAGAACGGGCTGGCCCAGGCGCGGGTGTTCGCCGAGGTCGTCGAGATCACCGGCGCCGTGCTGACCAAGCTGGACGGTACGGCCAAGGGCGGCATCGTATTCCGCGTCCAACAAGAGCTCGGGGTGCCGGTGAAACTGGTCGGGCTCGGGGAAGGTCCCGACGATCTGGCGCCGTTCGAGCCGGGCGCCTTCGTCGACGCCCTGCTCGGCTGAAACCCCTTACACGGCGAGCGGGACGTTAATACCGCCGAAACACGGTGGCCCCACTGCGGAAACAACCATTGCGCATGGTTCTCGCAGGCCACAGGCGTCGCCTGACGGCCATTCATGTCCGACCGGAGGTGAGCGAGTGGCATTCCCGCAATTGGGCCAACCAGACACAGGCGATACCGCCTGGATGTTGGCGAGTTCCGCGCTAGTGCTGTTGATGACGCCGGGTCTTGCGTTCTTCTACGGCGGCATGGTGCGCACCAGAAGCGTGCTCAACATGATCATGATGAGCATCAGCGCCATGGGCGTTGTGACCGTGCTCTGGGTGCTCTACGGCTACTCGATGTCGTTCGGTGACGACCGGGGCGGTGTCGTAGGAAATCCGACCGATTACTGGGGCCTGGCAAAACTTATCGGCGGCAACGCCGTCAAGGCGGACCCGAGCAAGGGCGTCACGCAGGTCGACATCCCGTTGGCCGGCACCATGCCCGCCACCGTGTTCGTGGCCTTCCAGCTGATGTTCGCGATCATCACCGTCGCGCTGATCTCGGGCGCGGTGGCCGATCGGCTCAAGTTCACCGCCTGGCTGGTGTTCGCCGGGCTGTGGGCGACGCTGGTCTACTTCCCCGTCGCGCACTGGGTGTTCGCCGCCGACGGCTTCGCGTCCGAGCACGGCGGGTGGATCAACAACAAGCTGCATGCAATCGACTTCGCCGGAGGGACAGCGGTCCATATCAACTCCGGTGTGGCCGGCCTGGCGCTGGCGATCGTCCTGGGCAAGCGCCGCGGGTGGCCCACCACGCTGTTCCGGCCGCACAACCTGCCTTTCGTGATGCTGGGCGCCGGCTTGCTGTGGTTCGGCTGGTTCGGGTTCAACGCCGGCTCGGCGACCACCTCGAACGGCTCCGCCGGTGCGACCTTCATGACCACCACAGTCGCCACCGCCACGGCCATGCTCGCGTGGCTGCTGACGGAGCGCATCCGCGACGGGAAGCCCACGACGCTGGGAGCGGCGTCCGGCATCGTCGCCGGGCTGGTGGCGATCACGCCGTCCTGCTCGTCGGTCAACGTGCTGGGTGCGATCGTCGTCGGCGCGGTGGCCGGAGTGGTGTGCGCGCTGGCGGTCGGGCTGAAGTTCAAGTTCGGCTTCGACGACTCGCTCGACGTGGTCGGGGTGCACATGATCGGCGGTCTGGCGGGCACTTTGCTGGTCGGCCTGCTCGCCGCGCCGGAATCCACGGCGATCAACGGTGTCGCAGGGGTGTCGAAGGGGTTGTTCTACGGCGGCGGCTGGGCCCAGCTGGAACGCCAGGCCGTCGGCGCCTTCGCGGTACTGTTCTACTCCGGCATCGTCACGCTGATCTTGGCCTTGATCCTCAAGTACACGATCGGGTTGCGTGTCCCTGCCGAAGAAGAATCAACCGGCATCGACGAGTCCGAGCACGCGGAGAGCGCGTACGATTTCGGGACGATCGGTGGGCAGGGGTCCGTTCTCCCGGCGGCGCGGATTCCGGTGGATGACCGCAACGGCCTGGAGGAGGACCGAGTGGGCGACAAGGTGGAGGCAGAGCAGGCATGAAGCTAGTCACCGCAATCGTGAAGCCGTTCACCCTCGATGACGTGAAGACCAGCCTCGAGGACGCGGGCGTCCTGGGCATGACGGTCAGCGAAATTCAGGGGTACGGGCGGCAGAAGGGCCACACCGAGGTTTACCGGGGTGCTGAGTACTCGGTGGATTTCGTGCCGAAGGTGCGAATCGAGGTCGTGGTCGACGATTCAATCGTGGACAAGGTCGTGGACAGCATCGTCCGGGCGGCGCGCACCGGCAAGATCGGTGACGGCAAGGTCTGGGTCACCCCCGTGGAAACCATTGTGCGAGTGCGCACGGGTGAACGCGGAACCGATGCCCTCTGACCGTGGCCCCAACTTGCTGAACCAGGCCGGGAGGGTATGACAAGCCCATCCGACAGGTCATCTGAAGCGGGGACAGGAAGCGCCGGCGGGGCAGCCGATTTGGCTGCCTCGCGGCGCCAACTGCTGTCGGAGGGCAGTCACCTCGGCGCCGCGGAGCTCCGGAAAGCCTGGCTGGAGCTTCACGAATCCTGGCTGGTCGCCAAGGCCGACGAGATCGGCATCGCCGATGGTAGCGGTTTCGCGATCGTCGGAGTCGGTGGCCTGGGCCGCCGCGAGCTGCTGCCGTATTCGGATCTCGACCTGATGCTGTTGCACGACAACAAGTCTGACGCGGAGTTGCAGCGGGTCGCCGACGGATTGTGGTATCCGTTGTGGGACGCCAACGTTCGGCTCGACCACAGCGTGCGGACGGTATCGGGCGCCCTCGGCGTCGCCAACAGCGACCTGGTAGCCGCGCTGGGCATGCTGGACGCCCGTCACATCGCCGGGGACGAGCGGCTGTCGGCGGAGTTGATCGACGGGGCACGGCGCCAGTGGCGCAGCGCAATCCGGTCCCGCATGGACGAGCTCGTTGCCATGACATATGAACGCTGGCAACGGTGTTGGCGCATCGCGCAGCGGGCCGAACCGGACCTGAAATCGGGGCGCGGCGGGCTGCGCGACGTCCAACTGCTCGACGCGCTGGGCGTCGCGCAGCTGATCGACCGCCACGGCATGGGCCATCCGGACGCGCCCGGCGGATCCCTGAACGCCGCCTACCTCACGTTGCTCGATGTCCGCACCGAACTGCACCGGGTGTCCAAGCGCGGACTCGATCAACTGCTGGCGCAGTTCGCCGACGAGGTCAGCGCCGCGTTGGGCGTCGGGGACCGATTTGCGTTGTCCCGCATGCTCTCCAGCGTCAGCCGCACCATCGCCTACCACGCCGAAACCGGCCTGCGGACCGCGCAGAACGCGCTGCCCCGACGCGGCCTCACCGCCTTGGTGCGGCGCCCGAAGCGGCGACCGCTGGACGAGGGGGTGGTCGAGTACGACGGCGAGGTGGTGCTCGCCCGCGACGCCCAACCCCAAACCGACGCCGGGTTGGTGTTGCGAGTCGCGGCCGCGTCGGCGGACACCGGCCTGCCGATCGGCGCCGGCACGCTCAAACGACTCGCCGACAGTGTCCCGGACTTGCCGTCGCCATGGCCGCGGGAGGCGCTGGACGACCTGCTGGTCGTGCTGCTGGCCGGGCCCACGGCGGTGAACACGATCGAGTCGCTGGACCGCACCGGGCTGTGGGGCCGCCTCTTCCCGGAATGGGACGCGGTGCGCGACCTTCCGCCGCGCGACGTCTCGCACAAGTGGACCGTCGACCGTCACATCGTCGAAACCACCGTCAACGCAGCCCCGCTCACCACCCGCGTGGCGCGATCCGACCTACTCGCGCTCGGCGCGCTGCTGCACGACATCGGCAAGGGGCGCGGCACGGACCACTGTGTGCTCGGCGCGGAATTGACCATTCCGATCGGCGACCGCCTGGGGCTGTCGGCGCAGGACACCGACACGCTCGCGGGCATGGTCCGCCACCATCTCCTGCTGCCGATAACGGCGACCCGAAGCGATCTCAACGATCCGAAGACCATCGAGTCGGTGGCCGCGGCCCTGCACGGCGACCCGCAACTGCTCGAGCTCCTGCACGCGCTGGCCGAGGCGGATTCGAAGGCCACCGGTCCGGGGGTGTGGAGCGACTGGAAGGCGTCGTTGATCGAGGACCTGGTCCGTCGCTGCCGGCTGGTGATGGCGGGAGAGCCGCTTCCGGAGGCCGCACCTATTGCGCCCCACTATCTTTCGCTGGCGGCCGGCCGCGGTGTGCACGTGGAGCTGCACCCCGGCGACCGCGAGCGTCTGACCGCGGTGATGCTCGCGCCGAACCAGCGCGGGCTGGTGTCGAAAGCCGCGGCGGTGCTGGCGGTGAACTCCCTGCGAATCCATTCGGCGTTGGCCAACATTCACGACGGCGTGGCGATCGTGGAGTTCGTCGTGTCTCCGGTGTTCGGCTCGCCGCCCGAATCAGGCTTGCTGCGCCAGCAATTCGTCGGCGCCCTGGCCGGGGACCTCGACGTCCTCGGCACGCTGGAGAGGCGCGACAGCGACGCGGTCAGCGCCGCCACGGCGCGGGCCGGTGAGATTCAGGCCGGGGTGCCCGTCACCCGGTCGACCGCCCCGCCGCGCATCCTGTGGCTCGACACGGCGACCGCCGGCCAGTTGATCTTCGAAGTCCGCGCCATGGATCGGTTGGGTCTGCTGGCGCTGTTGACCCGCGCGCTGGAACGCGCGGGATCCGACATCGCCTGGGCCAAGGTCAACACGTTCGGCTCCACCGCGGCCGACGTCTTCTGCGTGACGGTGCCGGCCCAGGGCGAGCGCGACGCGCGAGCCGCGATCGAGCAGAACCTGCTCGCCGTGCTGGGCGGCCCCACGGTCGAAGTGCTGCAGGAGCCGGTCGGCGACTAGCGGGCTCAGGCGTGCTCGGCGTTGAGACGCCGCAGGGCTTCGATGCGGTCCTGGATCTGCTCACGGGTCGCGGCGGCGATCGGTGGGCCCCCGCAACGACGGCGAAGTTCGCTGTGAATCCAGCCGTGCGGCTTGCCGGTGCGGTGATGGGTGGCCGACACCAGGGAGTTGAGCTCGCGGCGCAGCTCGCGCAGTTGGCCATGCATCGACGGGGGCCCCGGCACGGCGGCCGGCGCGCCCTGCGCGGCCCGCCGCTGGAGCTGCTCGTCCTGCCGGCGGTGCAGCAGCGCCCGCATCTGATCGGCGTCGAGCAACCCGGGGATGCCGAGGTAGTCGGCCTCCTCGTCGCTTCCGGCCGGCGCGGCCGTGCCGAACGACGACCCGTCGAAGATGACCTGATCCAGCTCCGCGTCCGCGCCCAGTGAGGTGAAGCCGTTGTCGGTCTCGGTCTTTTCGGTCTGCGTCCGGACGGCGGGATCACCGTCGAGGGGATCGTCGTCGGGGCGGTGCGGTTCCCCCAGCACGTGGTTGCGCTGCGCCTCCAGCTCGCTGGCGAGCTGCAGCAGGTTGGGGACCGACGGCAGGAAGATGCTGGCGGTCTCGCCAGCCCGGCGCGATCGCACGAAGCGGCCGATGGCCTGCGCGAAGAACAGGGGAGTGGAGGCGCTGGTGGCGTAGATGCCGACCGAGAGCCGGGGCACGTCGACGCCTTCGGAGACCATGCGCACCGCCACCAGCCACCGGCTGGTGCCGGCGGCGAATTCGCTGATGCGCGCGGACGATCCGGGATCGTCGGACAGCACCACCGTCGGCGCCTCCGAGGTAAGCCTCGTTAGCAGGGCGGCGTAGGCGCGGGCCGCGGTGCGGTCGGAGGCGATGATCATGCCGCCGGCGTCGGGCACGTGCTCGCGCTTCTGGCGCAGCCGCTGATCGGCGGCCGCGATCACCGCGGGCATCCATTCGCCCGCCGGGTCGAGTGCCGTGCGCCAGGCCCGCGCCGTGTGCTCGGCGGTCAGCGGCTCGCCCAGTCGCGCGGCGTGCTCGGCGCCGGCGCTGTCCCGCCAGCGCGCCTCCCCGGAGTAGGCCAGGAACACCACCGGCCGGACCACGCCGTCGGCGAGGGCCTCGGCGTAGCCGTAGGTGTGGTCGGCATGCGAACGGCGCACCCCGTCGGCGCCCGATTCGTAGGACACGAACGGGATGGGGCTGTCGTCGCTGCGAAAGGGCGTGCCGGTCAGGGCGAGCCGGCGCGTCGCATCGCCGAAGGCCTCGCGGATGGCGTCACCCCAGGTCTTGGCGTCACCGCCGTGGTGGATCTCGTCGAAGACCACCAGCGTCTTGCGCTGCTCGGTGCGCACCCGGTGCAGCGTCGGATGCGCCGCGACCTGAGCGTAGGTGACCATCACGCCGTGGTACTCGCCCGACATCAGGGCATGGGAGTTGGAGAACTTCGGGTCCAGGGCGATGCCGTGCCGTGCGGCGGCCTGGGCCCACTGCACCTTGAGGTGCTCGGTGGGCACCACGACTGTGATTTGCTCGACGACACGCTGGCTGAGCAGTTCCGCGGCCACCCGCAAGGCGAAGGTCGTCTTCCCGGACCCCGGGGTCGCGACGGCCAGGAAGTCGCGCGGTTGGCCGGCCAAATATTTGACCAACGCCCGACGCTGCCAGCCACGCAGCGCCCGGCCGCTGTCGTCGACGGAGCTCTCCGTGCGAGCGAGCGGTTGCACGGACATTTCCCCCCGTTTTGTTGTAATTGTCGACGCTGCCGGCGTGGTGAAGCGGTGGACGTGAAATCTAGCACGCCAACACTTTTCGGCGCAGTAACGACTCGGATGCGGTTACCGTGGCGCGCCCGCGAGGTCGCGGGTTTGCAGCCACCCGTGGATGCGTTGCGCGACGTCAGCCCATCCCGGCTCGAGCATCATGTTGTGACCCATCGGGAAGAATTCCGGTTCGGTCGCATACGCGCGCGCCGTGGCGCGCACATCGCCGACGCTGACGAAGCCGTCGTACTCCGCGCCGAGGACCAGCATCGGCGTGGTCACCCGCCGGGTTCTGACGCGGCGGACCATCGGATCGGTCATCGCGGCGCGGATGCTCTCGGCCCCGGCGCGTTGTCTGCAGGATTCGACGACCGCTTCGGGCGTGTCGGCGCAGAAGAGGTACTCCCGTGCCAGCGCCGGGGTGGCGAGGAATTTCAGCAGCGTGGGGTCGCTCCAGGCTTCCATCGTCATCGATGGCCGGCGACGCCAGACGCGCACCGCCAACCTGAGCACGCCCTGCGGAGGCACGGAGCCGACCAGGACTGCCGCCGGGGCGCTGCGCGTTTCGAGGTGGCGCTGGATGACGAAGCCACCCAGCGAATGGCCGATCAGTACGGGGCCGCCGCCCAGTTCGTCGGCCACCGAACGGAGGTCGTCGATGTAGTCCGCGATGGAAACCTTCTGCAGCGGCTTGGTCGTCGGGCTGCCGCCGTGTCCCCGCAGGCTCATCGCGACCGCGCGGTAACCCGCTTCGGCGAAGAAGTCCAGGAAATGCTCCCAGCACCACGCGCCGTGCCAGCCGCCGTGCACGAAGAGCAGCGGCACCGGATGGTCCCGGCTGCACGATCCTTTGTCGATCACCTCGAGCATGTCGACCATTCAAACCCGTTCGCCGGTTTGGCGAGACTGAAACTACGCACACCTTTACCGGCGTGTCGGGTGCGTAGTTGCAGTGTCGCGGTCGACGGGCGGCGCTAAGCCGGCCGCGCTTGCAGTACCACTAGGCTGGCGGGGTGTTTGAATCGCTGTCCGACCGGTTGACCGGTGCCCTTCGGGGCTTACGCGGCAAGGGTCGACTGACCGACGCCGACATCGAGGCCACCACCCGCGAGATCCGGCTGGCGCTGCTGGAAGCCGACGTGTCGCTGCCCGTGGTGCGCGCGTTCGTGGGCCGGATCAAGGACCGCGCCCGGGGCGCCGAGGTGTCCGGTGCCCTCAACCCGGCGCAGCAGGTCGTCAAGATCGTCAACGAAGAGCTCATCGGCATCCTGGGTGGCGAGACCCGCCAGCTGGCCTTCGCCAAGACGCCGCCGACCGTGGTGATGCTCGCCGGTCTGCAGGGTTCCGGTAAGACCTCGCTGGCCGGCAAGCTGGCCGCCTGGCTGCGCGGCCAGGGGCACACCCCGCTGCTGGTGGCGTGCGACCTGCAGCGGCCCGCCGCGGTGAACCAGCTGCAAGTCGTCGGTGAGCGCGCCGGGGTGCCGGTGTTCGCGCCCCATCCCGGCGAGTCCCCCGAGTCGGGGCCCGGCGACCCGGTCGCCGTCGCGGCCGCCGGTCTCGCCGAAGCCCGGGCCAAGCACCACGACGTCGTTATCGTCGACACGGCCGGCCGGCTGGGCATCGACGACGAACTGATGGCCCAGGCCGCGGCCATCCGCGACGCCGTCAATCCCGACGAAGTGCTGTTCGTGCTGGACGCGATGATCGGCCAGGACGCCGTCACCACCGCGGAGGCGTTCCGCGAGGGCGTCGGCTTCACCGGGGTGGTGCTGACCAAGCTCGACGGTGACGCCCGCGGTGGTGCCGCGTTGTCGGTCCGCGAGGTGACCGGCGTCCCAATCCTTTTCGCCTCCACCGGCGAGAAGCTCGAGGACTTCGACGTCTTCCACCCCGACCGGATGGCCAGCCGCATCCTGGGCATGGGCGACGTGCTGAGCCTGATCGAACAGGCCGAGCAGGTCTTCGACGCCGAGCAGGCCGAGGCCGCCGCGGCCAAGATCGGCACCGGCGAGCTGACGCTGGAGGACTTCCTCGAACAGATGCTCGCCATCCGCAAGATGGGTCCGATCGGCAACCTGCTGGGCATGCTGCCAGGGGCCGGACAAATGAAGGACGCGCTGGCCCAGGTCGACGACAAGCAACTCGACCGCCTGCAGGCCATCATCCGCGGCATGACGCCCGAAGAGCGGGCCGACCCGAAGATCATCAACGCGTCGCGGCGGCTGCGCATCGCCAACGGGTCGGGCGTCTCGGTGTCCGAGGTGAACCAGCTGGTGGACCGCTTCTTCGAGGCCCGCAAGATGATGTCGTCGATGCTCGGCGGCATGGGCATCCCGGGAATGGGTCGCAAGTCGGCGACCCGAAAAGCCAAGGGCGGCAAGGGCAAGAAGGGCAAGAAGGGCGGTCGGGGCCCGACGCCGCCCAAGGCCAGGAACCCGCTGAGCGCCGGGATGCCGGGCATGCCGGCGGGGTTCCCCGACCTGTCGCACATGCCCGAGGGCCTCAACGAGCTGCCGCCCGGGCTGGCGGACTTCGACCTGTCCAAACTCAAGTTCCCCGGCAAGCCGTGACGATCGCGAGCGCGGCGAAGCCGGGCGAAGCGGATCGTCACCATCGGGCCGGCAAGAATTAGCAGCGCCGTGCGCATGCACGTGCGAGGTGTCGGGCTGCCGGACGAGACCCCAACCGAGCTGTGGATCGTCGACGGGCGCATCAGCACCGAACCGGTCGCGGGGGCCGACACCGTCTTCGACGGTGGCTGGGTCATTCCCGGCCTGGTGGACGCGCATTGCCACGTCGGACTCGGCGAGCACGGAGAGATTCCGCTGGACGAGGCGATCGCCCAGGCCGAGATCGAGCGTGACGTCGGTGCGCTGCTGTTGCGAGACTGCGGCTCACCCACCGACACCCGCAGCCTCGACGACCACGAGGATCTGCCGCGCATCATCCGCGCCGGAAAACATCTGGCCCGGCCCAAGCGGTATGCGGCGGGATTCTCGCGCGAGCTGGAAGACGAGTGGCAACTGCCCGAGGCGGTCGCGGAAGAGGCGCGCCGCGGCGATGGCTGGATCAAGCTGGTCGGCGACTGGATCGATCGCAGCGTCGGCGATCTCGCCCCGCTGTGGTCCGACGACGTGCTCAAGGCCGCCATCGACACCGCGCACGCCCACGGCGCACGGGTCACCGCGCACGTCTTCAGCGAGGACGCGCTGCCGGGGCTGGTCACGGCCGGCATCGACTGCATCGAACACGGCACCGGCCTCACCGATGACACCATCGCGCTGATGGTCGAGCACGGAACCGTCCTGGTCCCCACGCTGGTCAACATCGTCGAGAATTTCCCGGGCATCGCCGATGCCGCCGCCGCGAAATATCCGACCTACGCCGCTCACATGCGCGACCTGCACGCTCGTGGCCTGTCGCGGATCGCCGCGGCCCGCGAAGCGGGCGTGCCGATCTACGCCGGCAGTGATGCCGGCACGATGGTCGCGCCCGGGCGCATCGCCGACGAGATCGAGGCGCTCAAGGGCATCGGATTGAGCCCCACCGATGCATTGGGCGCGGGGTGCTGGGACGCCCGTCGCTGGCTGGGCCGCCCCGGGCTCGATCACGGCGCGTCGGCCGACCTGCTCTGCTACGCGGACGACCCGCGGTCGGGCCCCGCCGTCCTGCACCGTCCTGACCTGGTGATTCTGCGCGGCAAGGCGTTCCGTCCCCCGGCCTAGCCGGCGCGGGGCCGACGAAGCGGACACGCCGGCCAGAAAAGATTGCGAGTGCTTGCTATCTATGTTACGGTCCGTGTCACCACGACGACTGGAGGCAAAAGTGGCTTACGACGTGATCATTCGCGACGGGCTGTGGTTCGACGGCACCGGCAGCGCGCCCCAGACCCGCACGCTGGGCATTCGCGACGGCGTGGTGGCCGCGGTGTCGGACGGGTCGCTGGACGAGACGGGGTGCCCCGAGGTGATCGACGCCGCCGGCAAATGGATCGTGCCGGGCTTCATCGACGTGCACACCCACTACGACGCCGAGGTGCTGTTGGATCCGGGTCTGCGGGAGTCCGTGCGGCACGGTGTCACCACCGTGTTGCTGGGCAACTGCTCGTTGTCGACGGTCTACGCCAGCTCCGAGGACGCCGCCGACCTCTTCAGCCGGGTCGAGGCCGTGCCGCGCGAATTCGTCTACGGCGCTTTGCAAAACAAGACCTGGTCGTCCGCGGCCGAATACATCAAGGCGATCGACGCCCTGCCGCTCGGGCCGAATATCGGCTCGCTGCTTGGCCATTCGGATCTGCGGACCGCGGTGATGGGCCTCGATCGGGCCACCGACGCCACCGTGCAGCCCACCGACGCCGAAGTGGAGCGGATGGCGGCCCTGCTCGACGAGGCGCTCGACGCCGGGGTGCTCGGCATGTCGGGGATGGACGCGGCCATCGACAAGCTCGACGGCGAGCGTTTCCGGTCGCGGGCGTTGCCGTCCACCTTCGCGACCTGGCGCGAGCGGCGCAGGCTGATCAGGGTGCTGCGCAAGCGCGGCCGCATTCTGCAGAGCGCCCCCGATGTGGCCAAGCCGTCGACCGGGATGCTCTTCTTCCTGGCGAGCAGCCGAATCCTCAACCGAGGCAAGGGTGTTCGCATGAGCATGCTGGTGTCCGCCGATGCCAAGTCGATGCCACTGTCGGTCTACGTCTTCGGCCCGGGCACCCGTCTGCTGAACAAGCTGCTGGGGTCTCAAGTGCGCTTCCAGCATCTGCCGGTGCCGTTCGAGTTGTACTCCGACGGAATCGATCTTCCGGTCTTCGAGGAGTTCGGCGCCGGGACGGCCGCCCTGCACCTGCGGGACCAGTTGGAGCGCAACGAATTGCTGGCCGACAAGGAATACCGCCGGAAGTTCCGCAGGGAGTTCGACCGGATCAAACTCGGGCCGTCGTTGTGGCACCGCGACTTCCACGACGCGGTCATCGTCGAATGCCCCGATGAGTCGTTGATAGGCAAGAGCTTCGGGGCCATCGCCGACGAGCGCAAGCTGCACCCGCTCGACGCGTTCCTGGACGTGCTCGTCGAGAACGGCGAACGCAACGTCCGGTGGACGACCGTCGTGGCCAACCACCGCCCCAAGCTGCTCAACGCGCTCGCCAACGAGGGCAGCGTGCACATGGGCTTCTCGGACGCCGGCGCGCACCTGCGCAACATGGCGTTCTACAACTTCCCGGTCAAGCTGCTCAAGCGGACCCGGGACGCACAGCGGGCCGGCGCACCGTTCATGTCCATCGAGCGCGCGGTGCATCGCCTGACCGGCGAATTGGGGGAGTGGTTCGGCGTCGACGCCGGCACGCTGCGGCAGGGCGACCGCGCGGACTTCGTGGTGATCGACCCTGCCGGTCTCAACGAAGCGGTGGAGGGCTACTACGAGGACGAGGTGCCGTTCTACGGCGGCCTGCGGCGCATGGTCAATCGCAACGACGACGCCGTCATCGCGACGGGCGTGGGCGGCGCGGTCGTCTTCCGCGCGGGCCAGTTCCGCGACGGCTACGGCCGGACCGTGAAATCCGGCCGCTATCTGCGTGCGGGCCAGCGGCACCGGGACCGGAGCGCCCTGAAAATCGGAGGCTGACGTGGCCAGAACCCAGCAGCAGCGTCGGGAAGAGACCGTGGGACGGCTTCTCGACGCCTGCATCGACACCATCATCGAGGTCGGATACGCCCGGGCGTCGGCCGCCGTGATCACCAAGCGCGCGGGGGTATCCGTGGGCGCCCTGTTCCGGCACTTCGAGACGATGGGCGACTTCATGGCGGCCACGGCATCCGAAGTGCTGCGTCGTCAGCTCGAGACGTTCACCAAGCGGGTCGCCGAAATACCGGCCGATCGGCCGGCGCTCGAAGCCGCCCTGGCGATACTCCGTGACATCACCGCCGCCCCGAGCAACGCCGTGCTGTACGAACTGCTCGTCGCGGCGCGCACCGACGAAAAGCTCAGGGCCACTTTGCAAACCGAGCTGCGCCAGTACTCGGCGAAGATTCACGACGCCGCCCGTACGCTGCCCGGAGCCGAAAGCTTCCCCGAGGAGACGTTCCCGGTCCTGGTCGCGTTGCTGACCAACGTGTTCGACGGGGCCGCGGTGGTGGAGGGGGTGCTGCCGCAGCCGCAGATCGCCGAGCAACGGATCCCGATGCTGATGACGCTGCTGTCGGCGGCGGCGCCGGACGACGGCCCGGCGGAATAGCTACAGCGAGCCGATGCTGGACTGCGGGCTTTGCGCGAAACCCCAGTCGAACAACGTCGCCGCCTGGTCCCAGTACGTCGGTCCGCCCTCTTTGATCAAGCCGTACATCATGGCGATGACCAGCCGGCGGCCACCGCGGGCGGCGGCCCCGACGAACGTCTTGCGGGCCGCGTTGGTGAACCCGGTGTTCGCGCAGATCACCGCGGAGCCGTCGGCGATGTTCCCCGGCGATAACGGCGATCACCCGATCACCAACCAGGACGAGCTGTTGCAGCGCTACCCCGGCGCGATCGGCGGCAAGACCGGGTTCACCAACGCGGCCCGCAAGACGTTCGTCGGGGCCGCCGCCCGCGGTGGCCGCCGGCTGGTCATCGCTGC
>NZ_LZKF01000086.1:0-43372 GCF_001672665.1 Mycobacterium sp. E2238
CACCGAGTGCCGCGGACAGCGACGGGTACATTTGAATCGACGCCCATTCTCCGTCTATGTCGTAGACACTCCCGTCGTGCAGCGGGAGAGATTCGCCGCGCAGGCCCGCGCCGCGGCGGCCGGCGACGACGAAGCCATGGTGCTCGACGAAGACTTTCTTGCCGCCCTCGAGTATGCGATGCCGCCGTGCACCGGAACGGGAATGGGTATCGATCGGTTGTTGATGTCTTTGACCGGACTGTCAATTCGAGAGACAGTTTTGTTCCCGATTGTTCGGCCGCACTCCACTTGAAAAGTGCAACTGTGCGGCTTGGGTCCGGATTGAGTATGCTGCGTTGTTATGGCAGATTGAGACCCGGGGAGGCTCACCCAATCTGCTCGGCATCTGATCAGGACGAAATGCGAGGATAAGCTAATGGCGAAAAAAGTGACCGTCACCTTGGTCGATGATTTCGACGGTGCCGGCGCAGCCGACGAAACGGTCGAATTCGGCCTTGACGGGGTGACCTATGAGATTGACCTTTCGTCCAAGAATGCCGCGAAACTCCGCAGCGACCTGAAGCAGTGGGTGGAAGCCGGCCGTCGGGTCGGGGGCCGGCGGCGCGGCCGTTCCGGGTCCGGCCGCGGCCGTGGCGCGATCGACCGTGAGCAAAGCGCGGCGATCCGCGAGTGGGCTCGCCGAAACGGTCACAACGTGTCGACGCGCGGCCGCATCCCGGCCGACGTCATCGACGCGTTCCACGCGGCGACCTGACAAAGCTCTCACCGGCGTCCGGGCGGCAGGCCCGGGCGCCGGTTTTCGTTTCGCTGGCCGCGAAAAAGATCACCGGTGACCAAGGAAACGAATTGGCACTCCGCCACGTTGGTTCAGTTACGGCGCTGTAATCACAGGGAGATTGCCCGAAACGGGCCCCGCGGGTCCTGAACAGCAAGGAACCGCAAGGTTATGCCCCCTGGCAGGCCGACCATTACAGTGGATGGCAGGTATGCGAATCCGGCCCCAACGGGGACCGGTGGGCCACTGAGAGGCTAGTACCGATGGTGAGGGAGAGCAGGTAACCACCGATGTTTGAACGATTTACCGACCGTGCCCGCAGGGTCGTCGTCCTGGCGCAAGAAGAGGCCCGGATGCTCAACCACAACTACATCGGCACCGAGCACATCCTGTTGGGTCTGATTCACGAGGGCGAGGGCGTCGCCGCCAAGTCCCTGGAGTCGCTGGGCATCTCCCTCGAAGGCGTCCGCAGCCAGGTCGAGGAGATCATCGGCCAGGGCCAGCAGGCGCCGTCGGGACACATCCCGTTCACGCCGCGCGCCAAGAAGGTTCTCGAGCTGAGCCTGCGCGAGGCGCTGCAGCTCGGCCACAACTACATCGGCACCGAGCACATCCTGCTGGGCCTCATCCGCGAGGGTGAGGGCGTGGCCGCTCAGGTGTTGGTGAAGCTGGGCGCCGAGCTGACCCGAGTGCGCCAGCAGGTCATCCAGCTGCTGAGCGGTTACCAGGGCAAGGAGGCCGCGGAGGCCGGGACCGGTGGCCGAGGTGGCGAATCGGGCAGCCCGTCAACCTCGTTGGTGCTCGACCAGTTCGGGCGCAACCTGACGGCCGCCGCGATGGAAGGCAAGCTCGACCCGGTCATCGGCCGTGAAAAGGAAATCGAGCGCGTGATGCAGGTGCTGAGCCGGCGCACCAAGAACAACCCGGTGCTGATCGGCGAGCCCGGCGTCGGCAAGACCGCCGTCGTCGAGGGCCTGGCGCAGGCGATCGTGCACGGCCAGGTCCCGGAGACGCTGAAGGACAAGCAGCTCTACACGCTGGACCTCGGTTCGCTGGTGGCCGGCTCGCGCTACCGCGGTGACTTCGAGGAACGCCTGAAGAAGGTGCTCAAGGAGATCAACACCCGCGGCGACATCATCCTGTTCATCGACGAGCTGCACACGCTGGTCGGGGCGGGTGCCGCCGAGGGCGCGATCGACGCGGCCAGCATCCTCAAGCCCAAGCTGGCCCGCGGTGAGCTGCAGACCATCGGCGCCACCACACTCGACGAGTACCGCAAGTACATCGAGAAGGACGCCGCCCTGGAGCGCCGCTTCCAGCCGGTGCAGGTGGGTGAGCCGACGGTGGAGCACACCATCGAGATCCTCAAGGGTCTGCGCGACCGCTACGAGGCGCACCACCGGGTGTCCATCACCGACTCGGCGCTGGTGGCCGCGGCCACCCTGGCCGACCGCTACATCAACGACCGGTTCCTGCCGGACAAGGCGATCGACCTGATCGACGAGGCCGGCGCCCGGATGCGGATCCGCCGCATGACCGCGCCGCCAGACCTGCGCGAGTTCGACGAGAAGATCGCCGAGGCGCGCCGGGAGAAGGAATCCGCCATCGACGCCCAGGACTTCGAGAAGGCGGCCAGCCTGCGCGACCGCGAGAAGACTCTGGTTGCTCAGCGCGCCGAGCGCGAAAAGCAGTGGCGCTCAGGTGATCTCGACGTGGTCGCCGAGGTCGACGACGAGCAGATCGCCGAGGTGCTGGGCAACTGGACCGGCATCCCGGTGTTCAAGCTCACCGAGGCGGAGACCACCCGCCTGCTGCGCATGGAGGATGAGCTGCACAAGCGGATCATCGGCCAGGTGGACGCGGTCAAGGCCGTCTCCAAGGCGATCCGGCGAACCCGCGCCGGGCTGAAGGATCCGAAGCGCCCGTCCGGTTCGTTCATCTTCGCCGGCCCGTCCGGCGTGGGTAAGACCGAGCTGTCCAAGGCGCTGGCCAACTTCCTGTTCGGCGACGACGACGCGCTCATCCAGATCGACATGGGCGAGTTCCACGACCGGTTCACCGCGTCGCGGCTGTTCGGTGCCCCGCCGGGATACGTCGGCTACGAAGAGGGCGGCCAGCTCACCGAGAAGGTCCGGCGCAAGCCGTTCTCCGTGGTGCTGTTCGACGAGATCGAGAAGGCCCACCAGGAGATCTACAACAGCCTGTTGCAGGTCCTCGAGGACGGCCGGCTCACCGACGGGCAGGGACGCACGGTGGACTTCAAGAACACCGTGCTGATCTTCACCTCGAACCTCGGTACGTCCGACATCTCGAAGCCGGTCGGCCTGGGCTTCACCCAGGGTGGCGGTGAGAACAACTACGAGCGGATGAAGCAGAAGGTCAACGACGAGCTGAAGAAGCACTTCCGCCCGGAGTTCCTCAACCGCATCGACGACATCATCGTCTTCCACCAGCTGACCAAGGACGAGATCATTCAGATGGTCGACCTGATGATCGGCCGGGTGGGCAACCAGCTCAAGGCCAAGGACATGGCTATGGAGCTGACCGACAAGGCGAAGGCGTTGCTGGCGAAGCGGGGCTTCGACCCGGTGCTGGGTGCTCGCCCGCTGCGGCGCACCATCCAGCGCGAGATCGAGGACCAGCTGTCCGAGAAGATCCTCTTCGAGGAGGTCGGGCCGGGACAGATCGTCACGGTCGACGTCGACAACTGGGACGGCGAGAGCGCCGGCGAGGACGCGGTGTTCACCTTCACCGGGACCCGCAAGCCGCCGGCCGAGCCGGACCTGGCGAAGGCCGGGGCGCACGCGGCCCCCGAAACGCCGTAGCACTCCAGCAAACGGGCGGTTAATCTCTGACCGGATTAACCGCCCGTTTTGCTGCGCACTGAAGAGGACCGAGATCTGCGCGTACGCACGACGGTTCAGGCCACACCGGTCACCGAGGCGCGAATATACGGCGAGCCAGTTGCGTTACGGCGCCCCGCCGCCACAACATTGACCCGCGGTTTACACTGACTTCGTCCTGACGGGCAACGGAATCTGGTGAAAGTCCAGAACGGCCGCGCCACTGTAGATAGTCAGACCCATGGCCCGTCATCCCCAGCGGGGACGCGTGAATCCCCGGAAGGAGCGCCATCGTGTCGAATCCCGAGCTGACCGGCAGCCGCACCCGATCGGTTGACCTGTCGGCGGCAAGTGCCGCGGTCTGGTTGGCGACAACCGCTTTCCTGGCGCTGTTGGCGCTCTACTTCGTCGGCGTCGACCAGGGCGCGGTCTCGCTCTTCGGCAGCGATTCGCACGTGCACGAGTTCATGCACGACGCGCGGCACCTGCTCGGCTTCCCCTGCCACTGATCGCGTGGAGAAGCGTCTGATCGGGCGCGGCCTGCTGGCGGGTGCAGTCGGCGCGGTACTGGCTTTCGCCTTCGCCCGCCTCTGCGCCGAGCCGGTGATCGGCCGCGCGATCGCTTTCGAGGACGGCCGCGCCGACGCCGAGAACGCCCATGGCGTGCACGAGCACGGCGCCGAGTTGTTCAGCCGCGGAGTCCAGTCCAATGCCGGGTTGGGTTTCGGTGTACTCATCTTCGGCCTCGCGATGGGCGCGTTGTTCGGAGTGCTGTTCTGCCTCGTCGCCGCGCGCGCGACAAAGGTTGAGGCGCGGTCGCTTTCGCTACTGCTGGCGGCGACCGCATTCGTCGCGGTCTACCTGGTGCCGTTCGTGAAGTATCCGCCGAATCCACCGGCGGTGGGTCAGGCCGACACGATCGGGGCGCGCACCGGCTGGTATTTGGTGATGGTGCTGGCGTCGGTGGCGTCGGCCGTCGCCGCGGCGTGGCTGGCGCGGGGTCTGACGGCCCGGTTCGGCGCGTGGAACGGCCGGCTGCTCGCGGCGGGCGGATACATCGCGGCGGTCGCGGTGGTGATGATGCTGCTGCCGAACGTCGACGAGACACCCGGACCGCTGCGCGACGCGTCGGGCGCGATCGTCTATCCGGGCTTCCCCGCCGACGTCCTCTACGAATTCAGGGTGCTGTCGCTGGCCGCGCAGCTGGTGTTGTGGGTGACCATCGGCGTGGTGTTCGCGACGCTCGCCGGGCGGTTGCTGGAGGAGCGCGCCGGGAGCGGACGGGCATCGAGCATCGCGGCGTGACCGAGGTCGTCCGGCTGACGTTGGTGTCGCACGCGATGACGGATGCCATGGCGGCCGCGCGTTTCCCCGGCGACGAACCCCTCAACGCCACGGGCCGTCGACAGGCCGAAGCCTACGACGCCGAATTGAGCCCTAACGCAAAACATTTCACCGGTCCCGAGCGACGGGCCTGTCAAACGGCGGACCTGCTGGGGCTGGACGCCGCAACCGATCCATTGCTGGCCGACCTCAATTGCGCTCGATGGCAGGGGAAGGGTCCTCAGGACGTGCCGCCCGGCGACCTGACGGTCTGGCTGACCGATCCCGCCCGGGCGCCGCACGGCGGCGAGTCGATCGCCGACCTGATGGCGCGGGTGGACCGATGGCTGAATTCGCTGACCGAGAGCACGTCGGCAATCACCGCGGTGACGCACCCCGCGGTGATCCGGGCGGCGGTCCTGCTGGCACTGGACGCGCCCGCGAAGTCGTTCTGGCGGATCGACATCGCGCCGGTCACTCGAGTCGTCCTGCATTACCGAGGCGGCCGCTGGACGCTGCGCTGGTAAGTCTCAGCGCGGCGCGATCAGCGCGAAGGTCTGCTTGGCGACCTGCAGCATCCACCCGGTGACGGTCGGCCCATGGTCGCGCGGCCAGTTGAGCTGGAAGCTGACCACGTACGGCTGCCGGTTCTTGTCGACGGCGTACCAGCTGAAGGTCAGATCACCGGGCAGCCCACCGGCTTTCGCGCCGATGTACGGCCAGACGTTGTGGTCCAGTTGGATGCCCGCCACCGCGGAGAGGATCTGCCTGACCGGTGCGGCCTTACCGACGGCGTCGGCCTGCAGGGCCGCATGGACGCGGCAGATGTCCTCGGCGTTGCCGTACCACTCCGCGCCGTAGGACGATGCCGGGGAGTGGGCGCGGATCGGATCGGGTTCGTAGGGAGTCGAATTCGCCTGCTCCAACAGCTGGGCGCGGACTTGTGCTGATCCATGCTGCCACTGGGCGCGAAGGTCCGGCTTACCCCAGCCGACCGAGAACAGCTCGTACATCGTGGGGAACGGCGTCATGCTGGCCGGGTCGTGGTGGCCCGCCGTGGCGAGCGCTTCGGAGATGGCGTTCGTGCCCAGCTTTCCGATCAGCAGGTCGGTCGCCATGTTGTCGCTGGTCGCGATCATCTTCTCGGCGGCCGTCCGAACCGAAACCTGCGCTCCCGCAGGCAGTTGCAAACCGGACGAGCCCACGGCGAGGCTCTTGTCGGTGACGGTCAGCTGATCGTCCCAGGCGACCGTTCCGTCCTTGATGGCACCCGCCAGGGCGTGCAGCACGTACAACTTGAAAATCGATGCGAGCGGCAAAGATTCACTGGTGTTGGTGCCCGCGACCCGATCGCAGTGTCCGTTGTCGACCTTTGCGACCTGGTAGGAGTAGCGGGCGCCGGTCTCGCTCAACACCGCATCGATGTCGTGCCACGAATCGATCTTCGGTGCCTGCGTGTCCAGGTCGAACCGATCGACCCATCCGCCGTCGTCGGTGTGGATGCGGATGTCTTGTCGCGCACCGTAGGAGGACGTCAGGTGCAACGTGGCCACGCTGGCGCCCAGATCAACGGCGTTGAGGGTGAACGGCCGATCCCACCAAAGCGACTCCATGGTGGTCTCCACCGATTTCACCATGTCGGGTGCGGCGAGGGTGCCGACGCCGACCGGGCCGATGGGCCAGTCCGAGTTGAGCATGTCCAGCGTCTGCTGTGCCCGGATTCCGGGTGGCGTCCGCACGTCGATCTGCCGGCCGGGGTTGGCCGCGTTCGCCTGCGGCGAGGGGGAGGAGGTGCAACCGGGCGCGAATGTGACTACCAGTGCGGCGGCGGCACTCAACGCCACCGCGCGGCGCCGGGCCGAGTACCCGCTAGCCAGCCTGCTTGTTGCCGGCAACGTCCATCACAACCTCGAATTCGAGCAGGGAGGCCCCGGACGCCACCGGGTTGGCTCGCTCGCCCGCATGGGCCTGGATAGCGGGTCCTTGCGCCCACGCCTGAAATGCCTCCTCGGACTCCCACTGAGTCACGACGAAGTAGCGGTCCTCACCCTTGATCGGGCGCAGCAGCTGAAACCCGAGGAAGCCGGGCTGATTGTCGACCGCGTGTGCCCGGTGTGCGAACCGCTTCTCCAGCTCCGGGCCGGCGTCGGCCGGCACTTCGATTGCGTTGATCTTCACCACTGGCGGCATGCGGCTAGGCTACCCCTTCGCCCGGCCTGTCCATCCGCAGGGCGGGGCACGCAGGATGGTGATATGCCCGGTGAACTGCTGACTTGCCGCGGAGGCCAAGGCGCGCCGTTGGTGCTGGTGCACGGCCTGATGGGGCGCGGCTCCACGTGGTCGCGGCAGCTGCCGTGGCTGACCCGGCTTGGAGTGGTGTACACCTACGACGCCTTGTGGCATCGGGGACGCGGCGTCGACGACCCGAATCCGGTCGGCACCGAACGTTTCGTGGCCGACCTGGCCGACGCGGTGAGCGCGCTGGAGACGCCGGTCACGCTGGTCGGGCATTCGATGGGCGCCTTGCACTCGTGGTGTCTGGCCGCGGAGCGTCCGGAACTCGTCTCCGCGCTGGTGCTCGAGGACATGGCGCCCGATTTCCGGGGCCGCACCACCGGTCCGTGGGAACCGTGGCTGCACGCACTGCCGGTCGAATTCGGTTCCGCAGAGCGGGTATTCGAGGAGTTCGGAACCGTTGCCGGGCAGTACTTCCTGGAGGCCTTCGACCGCACCGCCACCGGTTGGCGCCTGCACGGATACACCGCGCGGTGGATCGAGATCGCCGCCGAATGGGGCACGCGCCACTACTGGGAGCAGTGGCGAGCGGTGCGGGCCCCGGCGCTGCTCATCGAGGCCGGCAACTCTGTGACGCCGCCGGGCCAGATGCGGGAAATGGCTGAAATGAACCCAGCCGCAAAGTATTTGCATGTGCCCCAGGCCGGTCACCTGATTCACGACGAGGCGCCGCAGGTGTACCGCGACGCGGTCGAATCTTTCTTGGCGACGTTGCCTGCCCGCGGCTGACTCTTGCGGGCCGCCCGCCGATGTGACGACGCGCGAGAACGCATGATAAATTCTTCAATTGTTAGAAGCATGTAGTCTTCAGGAGATTTTCTGTGACGGAGCCGCTGTACAAGCTCAAGGCCGAGTTCTTCAAGACGCTGGGGCACCCTGCGCGGATCAGGATCCTCGAGCTACTGGTGGCCGGCGACAAGACGGTGGCCGAACTGCTGCCCGAGGTCGGGCTCGAAGCGTCGAACCTGTCCCAGCAGCTCGGCGTTCTGCGCCGGGCCGGTGTGGTCGAGGCGCTGCGGGATGGCAACACGATGATCTACTCGATCGCCTCCCCGGACATCGCAGAACTGCTGACGGTGGCCCGCAAGGTGCTCACCGGGGTCCTGAGCGACCGCGTGGCGATGCTGGAAGGCCTGCGCGCCGGCGGAGCGGGGTAGCGCCCGTGGGCTGGATCAGCAAAGCCTTGCGCGTCGGCCGGATCGCCGAACCCGCACCCCCGGCACCGGAGGCGACGACCGAGCCGCCCGCCGGGGTGCGCGGTTCGCTGCAGATCCGGCACGTCGACGCGGGTTCGTGCAATGGGTGCGAGGTGGAGATCGCGGGTGCCTTCGGACCGGTCTACGACGCCGAACGATTCGGTGCCCGCCTGGTGGCCTCCCCGCGGCACGCGGACGCGCTCCTGGTGACCGGTGTCGTGACTCACAACATGGCCGGCCCCCTGCGCGCAACGATCGAGGCCACGCCGCGGCCGCGGCGGGTGATCGCCTGCGGGGACTGCGCCATCGATCGAGGGGTGTTCGGCGACGCCTACGGTGTGGCCGGCTCGGTCGGCGAGACGGTGCACGTGGACGTGGAGATACCGGGATGCCCGCCGACGCCGAGCCAGATCGTCGCGGCCCTGCGGTCGGTGACAGGCAGGTGACCGCCGGCTTGGCGGCCAGCGTGGCGCCGGAACCAAAACTGTTGCACCGCAGCGGTTTATCGCCTATCGCCGCGGGCGCGCTGACCTCGTTGCTGGGCGCCGCGGGGGTATGGGCCGGCGGCCTGGGAATGTTCGGGTCGGTGCGCGCCGTCCGCATCGGGTGGTTGCTTCCGCTGGCGGGCGTCGAGCTGAGGCTCGATCCGCTCGGCGGATTCTTCATGGCGCTCACGGGGGCGGTCGCGCTGGCGGTCGGGCTGTACACGATCGGGTACGCGCGGCGCGAGCGGCTGGGCCCGGTCGCCCTGGCCGTTCTGCCGGCGTTCGTCGCGGCGATGCTGCTGGTGCCCGCCGCGGGGTCGGTCACCACGTTCCTGCTGGTGTGGGAGTTGATGGCGGTCGCGTCGCTGGTGTTGGTGCTGACCGACCACACTCGGCCCATGGTCCGCTCGGCCGGCCTGATGTACGCCGTGATGACCCAGTTGGGGTTCGTGGCGATACTGGTCGGACTGTTGGTGTTGTCGGCGGCGGGCGGCGCGGACCGGTTCGCCGACCTGCACCGGATACCGCAGGGGGCGCGCGCCGCGGTGTTCCTGCTGACGCTGGCGGGGTTCGGTTCTAAGGCCGGGCTGGTGCCGCTGCACGCGTGGCTGCCGCGCGCCCACCCGGAGGCGCCGAGTCCCGTTTCGGCGCTGATGAGCGCGGCGATGGTCAACCTCGGGGTCTACGGCATCTGCCGCGTCGATTTACAGCTGCTCGGCCCGGGGCCGCGGTGGTGGGGGCTCACTTTGATGGTCGTCGGCGGGGTGTCCGCGCTCTACGGCGTGGTGCAGGCCTCGGTGGCCACGGATCTCAAACGGCTACTTGCCTATTCGACCACCGAGAACCTCGGATTGATCACGCTTGCGTTGGGAGCGGCCACGCTGTTCGCGGCGGCCGGCGCGAACGCTCCGGCGACGATCGCCGCGGCCGCCGCCATGCTGCACCTCGTCGCGCACGCCGCATTCAAGAGCCTCGGGTTCCTCGCCGCCGGGTCGGTGCTGGCCGCCACCGGGCTGCGTGACCTCGACCGGCTGGGCGGTCTGGCCCGCCGGATGCCCGTCACCACTAGCCTCTTCGGGGTTGCCGCGCTCGGCGCGTCCGGGCTGCCGCTGGGCGCTGGGTTCGTCAGCGAGTGGCTGCTGCTGCAGTCCCTGATCCACTCCGCGCGAGAGCATTCCGCCGTCCTGGCATTGACCACGCCGCTCGCGGTCGGCGCGGTCGCGCTCACCACGGGGCTGGGCGTGGCGGCAATGGTCAAGGCGTTCGGTATCGGATTTCTGGCGCGGCCGCGCACCGAACAGGCCGCCGAGGCGCGCGAGGCACCGCACACCATGCTGGCCGGTATGGCCGTCGCGGCCGCCGCCTGCCTGATGCTGGCCGTGGCGCCCGCGGTCGTTGCGCCCGCGCTGCACCAGGCGGTCGCCGCGCTGCCGGCGGCCCGGCCAACGGAATTCACCAGTCTCGGCGCCATGGTCCGCCTGCCGGGGGTACCGGGCTCGATCGCACCCGGCGTGATCGCCGCCGGCGTGGTGGTGGCCACGCTGACCGCGGCCACGCTGGCCCGTTGGCGCCGGAGCCGGCGCCCGGCGCCGGCCACACTGCCGCTGTGGGCCTGTGGCACCGACGATCTCACCGCACGGATGCAATACACGGCCACGTCGTTCGCCGAGCCGCTGCAACGGATATTCGACGACATCCTGCGACCCGACACCGACATCGAAGTCACCCACAGCATCGAATCCCGTTATCTGGCGGACAAAATCACCTACCGCACCAGAATCGCGGACGCGATCGAGGAACGCTGCTACGCGCCGGTGATCCGGGGAGTCGGGGTGGCGGCGGCCCTGATGCGGCGCGCCCACACCGGCAGCGTGCACCTGTATCTGGCCTATGGTGCGCTCGGCGTGCTCATCGTGCTGGTGGTTGCCCGATGAATGTCATGTCTTATGTCGCGGGCGCCGCCCAGATCGGAACCGTCGTGGCCGGGGCGCCGCTGGTGGTCGGACTGACCCGGCAGGTGCGCGCGCGCTGGGAAGGCCGCGTCGGCGGCGGCTTCTTGCAGCCGTGGCGCGACATCATCAAACAGCTTGGCAAGCAACAGATCACGCCGCGCGGGACGACCGTGGTGTTCGCGGCGGCACCCGCGATCGTCGCCGGAACCACACTCCTGATCGCGGCGGCCGCACCGCTGGTCGCCACCGGATCGCCACTGGATCCCAGCGCCGACCTGTTCGCCGTGGTCGGTTTGCTGTTCGTGGGCACCGTGGCGCTGACCCTGGCCGGCGTCGACACCGGCACCTCGTTCGGGGGCATGGGCGCCAGCCGCGAGATCACCATCGCCGCGTTGGTCGAACCCACCATTCTGCTGGCGGTGTTCGCACTGTCCATGCCGGCGGGATCAGCGAATCTCGGTGCGCTGGTCGCTCATACGATCACCCATCCCGGGCAGGTGGTGTCGCTGGCAGCGGTGCTCGCGTTCGCCGCGCTGGCGATCGTGATCGTCGCCGAGACGGGACGGCTACCGGTGGACAACCCGGCCACCCATCTCGAGCTGACGATGGTTCACGAGGCGATGGTCCTCGAATACGCGGGTCCGCGGCTGGCCCTGGTCGAGTGGGCGGCCGGGATGCGGCTGACCGTACTCTTGGCGCTGCTGGCAAACCTGTTCGCGCCGTGGGGCATTGCCGGGGGCCGCCCCGGTGCCGTAGACATCGTTGTCGGTGTCGCGGCGTTGGCGGCCAAGGTCGCGTTGCTGGCGGGGTTGCTGGCCACCGTCGAGGTGTTCGTCGCCAAGCTGCGGCTGTTCCGGGTTCCCGAGTTGCTTGCCGGATCGTTCCTGCTGGCGTTGCTTGCGGTCGTGGCCGCCAACTTCTTCGTGGTTCCGACATGACGTACGGGTCGTTTTCGGTACTCGTCGACCTCGCCGCCGGCGGGCTGCTGTTGGCCGCCGTGCTGATCGTGTGGCGCCGCGACTTGGTCGCGGTCATCCGTCTGCTGGCATGGCAGGGCGTCGCCCTGGCGGCCATTCCCGTCCTGCGGGGGGTCTACGACGGCGACGGTGCGCTCATCGGCGTCGGTGTGGCCGTGCTGATCTTGCGGGTTGCGGTGTTGCCGCGGCTGCTGGCCCGCGCGGGCGGCACCGAAGCGCGATCGCGCCGGGAGGCCACCCCGTTGGTGAACACCGCCACGTCGCTCCTCATCACCGCCGCGCTGACGTTGGCCGCGTTCGCCGCCACCGGGCCCCTGGTGAACCTGCAGCCCGCCGCCACGACCACCGCCGTTCCGGCCGCCACCGCGGTGGTGCTCATCGCGCTGTTCGTGATGGTCACGCGGCGGCATGCGGTGTCGCAGGCCGCGGGATTCCTCATGCTGGACAACGGGATCGCGGCCACCGCGTTTCTGCTCACCGCCGGGGTGCCGCTGATCGTCGAGCTCGGCGCCTCCCTGGACGTGTTGTTCGCGGTCATCGTGATCGGCGTTCTGACGGGCCGGCTGTCCCGCGCGTTCGGCGGTGCGGACCTGGACGCGTTGCAGGAGTTGCACGACTGATGACCGGTTTACTGCTCGCGGCGATCCTCACCCCGGTCGGGGCCTCGGTCGCCGTCCTCATTGCCGGATGGCGGCGGGTGACAGCGACGCTGATCGTCCTTTCCGCGGTCACGGTGCTCGCTTGTGGCGTGGCGCTCGCGGTCGGGGTCGGGTCGGGAACGCGGTTCGCACTGGGCGGCCTGCTGCGGCTCGACGCGCTCACCGTGACGATGCTGATCGTCATCGGAACCGTTGCCACACTGGCCACCTCGGCGAGCATCGGCTACGTCGATGCCGAACTCGCACACGGCCACGCCGACAGCGGCGGTGCGCGGCTGTACGGGGCCCTGACGGCGGGCTTCCTGTCCGCGATGGTCGTCGCCGTGTGCGCCAACAACATCGGGGTGATCTGGATCGCGATCGAGGCGACCACGGTGATCACCGCCTTCCTGGTCGGCCACCGCCGCACCCGCGGTGCGCTCGAGGCGACGTGGAAGTACGTCGTGATCTGCTCGGTCGGCATCGCCATCGCCTTCCTCGGCACGGTGCTGCTCTACTACGCCGCCGAGCATGCCGGGGCGCCGGCCGGCGCGGCCCTCAATCTCGACGTGCTGGCGGCACATGCGGGCGGGCTCGATCCGGGCATCGCTCGGCTTGCGGGCGGGCTTTTGCTCGTCGGCTACGGCGCCAAGGCCGGGCTGTTTCCGTTCCATACCTGGTTGGCCGACGCCCACAGCCAGGCCCCTGCACCGGTGTCGGCTCTGATGAGCGGGGTGCTGCTGTCGGTGGCCTTCTCGGTACTGATCCGCCTCAAGCCGATCATCGGCACGGCCACCGGGGCCGCGTTCATGCGGACAGGCCTGCTGGTGCTCGGGTTGGCGACGCTGGTGGTCGCCGCCCTGATGCTGACCGTGACAACGGATTTCAAACGCATGCTCGCCTACTCCTCGATGGAGAACATGGGCCTGATCGCGATCGCCGCGGCCGCCGGAACCACGCTGGCCATCGCCGCGCTGCTGCTGCACGTCCTGGCCCACGGGATCGGCAAGACGGTCCTCTTCCTGGCGGGCGGCCAACTACAGGCCGCGCACAACTCCACGGCGATAGCCGACATCCGCGCCGTGCTGCGGCGCTCCCGCCTCGTCGGCGTGTCGCTCGCGGTCGGCGTGATTGTGTTGCTCGGTCTCCCGCCGTTCGCGATGTTCGCCAGCGAGCTGGCCATCGGCCGGTCGCTGGCCGACGCCCGGCTGGCCTGGGCGCTCGCCGCCGGCATGGCGCTGGTTGCGGTGGCCTTCGCCGCGTTGGCCCGCAACTCGGGCCGCATCCTGCTGGGCGGCCCGTCCGCCGCTCCCGAAATCGCTGTTCCGCGAACGGTGGCCGCCGCTCTGATCGTCGGCGTTGCCGCATCGATCGCCCTCGGTGTCACCGCCGGCCCACTCACCGACCTGTTCACCGCCGCTGCCAGCGGTGTCGGGGGACCGCGATGAAGGCGCAATGGCAACGCCACCGGCTGTCTCAGAGCAGGCTGGCCGAAACGGCAGAAGATCTGCTGGGCAAAGGGTTTCGGTTGGCCCTGGTGGCCGCTCACGACGACGGCGCCGCTCTACGCGTCGTCTACCTGTTCCTCGCCGGATATCCGGATCGCCGCGTCGAGCTCGAATGCGTTGTGCCGAAGGATGATCCGAAGGTCCGATCGCTGGCCTACCTGTCCTTCCCGGCCAGCCGGTTCGAGCGCGAAATTGCGGACCTGTACGGGATCCGGCCCGTGGGGCACCCCAAGGCGCGCCCTCTGGTGCGGCACGCCCACTGGCCAGGGGACTGGTATCCCATGCGCCGCGACGCGTCGCCCGCACGCGAATTCGATGGCGCCGGCCGCTTCCCGTTCGTGACCGTCGAGGGTCCCGGCGTGTACGAAATCCCGGTGGGTCCGGTGCATGCGGGGTTGATCGAACCCGGCCATTTCCGCTTCTCCGTCGCCGGCGAAACCGTGCTGCGGCTCAAGGCCCGACTGTGGTTCGTACATCGCGGCGTGGAGAAGCTGTTCGAGGGCCGGCCAGCCGGCGGCGCGGTCGATCTGGCCGAACGCGTCAGCGGCGACACCTCCGCCGCGCACGCGCTCGCCCACTGCCTCGCCGTCGAAGATGCGCTCGGAATGGAACTTCCCGACGAGGTGCACCGGTTGCGGTCGCTGATGGTCGAACTCGAACGCCTCTACAACCACGCCGCCGATCTGGGCGCGCTGGCCAACGACGTCGGGTTCGGGCTCGCCCACGCCCACGCTCAACGCATCCGCGAACAACTGCTGCGGCTCAACGCAGATGTCGCCGGGCATCGGCTGCTGCGCGGTGCCATCCGCCCGGGCGGGGTCGCGCTGCGGAGGCTACCCGACGTCGCCGACTTGAGATCCATTGCGGCCGACGTTGCGGAGGTCGCCGAGCTGACCCTGCGCAACTCCGTCGTGTACGACCGATTCGCCGGGACCGCCGTCCTGCACCGAGACGACGCCGAGTCCCTCGGCTGCCTGGGCTACGTCGCTCGGGCCAGCGGTGTGCGCACCGACGCCCGGCTCGAACACCCCACCATCGCACTGCCCGTCAACGAGACCGATGCTGCCGCGGGTGACGTGCTGGCCCGTTACACCGTGCGGCGCGACGAGTTCGCCGCATCCACCGAGCTGGCCTGCCACCTGATCGAATCACACAGGGGCCCAATCGAATACGTCGGAGCCCTGCCCGCGGCGCGCATACCCGGCAGCGGCATCGGCATTGTCGAAGGCTGGCGCGGCACCATCGTCCACCGCATCGAAACGGGCGGCACCAACCGGATCACTCGCGCGAAGATCGTCGACCCGTCCTGGTTCAACTGGCCCGCGCTGCCCGTCGCGATGGCCGACACGATCGTCCCCGACTTCCCGCTGGCCAACAAGAGCTTCAACCAGTCCTATGCCGGCAACGACCTCTGACGCGTCGCCGCTACGCTTCGCCCGCCAGGGCGAACCGGCCGTCGGCCGTCTGCGCGACCAGACCGTCGGCCAGCAACGAATACAGGGCCCGGTCCCGCTGCGCGGTATCGGTCAACCACGCCACGTCCAGCTCCGCCCGGGTGACCGGAGAGGCGTTGCCCCGCAACACGTCCAGCAGGCGTCCGCGGACCTGCCGGTCGGTTCCGGCGTAGGTCTGCACCCGCCGGGCCGGCCCCTGCGCCGGGGGATGACCGGCGTCCCGCCACGCGCACCGAGCAAGCGGGCACAGCCCGCATCGCGGCGATCGCGCGGTGCACACCGTCGCACCCAGTTCCATCAGGGCGACTGAATACCGCGGCGCCCTATCGTCGGCGGGCAGCAGCGCGTCGACGTCGGCGTGGTCGCGCGTCGCGGACGGGTTCCCGGCGTCGGCCCGCCCGTGCACGGCCCGCGCGACCACCCGGCGGACGTTGGTGTCCACCACCGGGACCCGTTGGCGGTAGGCGAAGCAGGCGATGGCGCGCGCGGTGTAGCTGCCGACGCCGGGCAGGGTCAGCAGGGTGTCGACGTCGTCGGGAACCACGTCGTCGTGCTCGCGCGCGATGACGGTCGCGCACTCGTGCAAGCGCTTGGCCCGCCTCGGATAACCCAGCTTGCCCCAGGCTCGCAGCACGTCGGCGGCGCTGGCGGCGGCGGGGGCCGAAGGGGTGGGCCACCGCCGCACCCAGTCCGACCAGATCGGCAGCACCCGCGACACCGGCGTCTGCTGCAGCATGAATTCGCTGACCAGAATCTGCCATGCGCTGACGCCGGGCTCCCGCCAGGGCAGGTCGCGGCGGGACCGTTCGTACCAGTCGAGAAGGTCGGTAACTGATATGTGTTTCGGGCCGTTCTCCGGCGGATGCGGCATGATGTCAGCCATGCCTAACACCAGCCCAGTAACCGCGTGGAAAGCACTCAAAGAGGGTAACGAGCGATTCGTCGCCGGGAAGCCCCAGCATCCCAGCCAGAGTGTCGAACACCGGGCCAGCCTGGCCGCCGGCCAGAAGCCCACCGCGGTCGTGTTCGGTTGCGCGGACAGCCGGGTCGCCGCCGAGCTCATCTTCGACCAGGGCCTGGGCGACATGTTCGTGGTGCGTACCGCCGGACAGGCCATCGACTCGGCGGTGCTTGGCTCCATCGAGTTCGCGGTGACGGTGCTCGACGTGCCGCTGATCGTCGTCCTGGGCCACGACAGTTGCGGTGCCGTCAAGGCCGCCCTGTCGGCCATCAACGACGGTTCGATCCCCGGCGGCTTCGTGCGAGACGTGGTGGAGCGGGTCGCGCCCTCGATACTGATGGGCCGCCGCGACGGCCTCAGCCGCGTCGACGAGTTCGAGGCGCGCCATGTGCGCGAGACCATCGCCCAGTTGACGTCGCGCTCGTCGGCGATCTCCGAACGGATTGCCGGGGGCACGCTGGCGATAGCGGGCGCCACCTATCACCTGGCCGACGGGCGGGCGGCGCTGGTCGACCACGTGGGCGACATAGGCGAATAGCGGCGAATCGCCCCGGTTCGGCCCCGCCACTAACACGGCGGTCAGCCAGCAAACCCCGCGACACGCCGGGGCGGGTCAGGCAACTCGACGTGACCTGGACCTACGCTGCAAACGTGCTGGATCTGGAACCGCGTGGCCCGCTACCTACCGAGATCTATTGGCGGCGCCGTGGCCTGGCCGTGGGCGTCGCGGTCGTCGTCGTAGGGATCGTGGTCGCCGCGGTCATTGCCTTCATGGGACACAACACGGGCGCCAAGCCCGCCAGTGCCGACAAACCCAACTCCGCTCAGAGCAAGCCCGGCTCGCCGGCGCCGCAGGCGCCTCCGCCGGCCGCGCCCGGGGAGCAGCCCAATCCGGGGGTGCCCCAGCAGGGCCAGAACCCCGAGATGCCCACCCCGACCGCCGCGGTGCAGCCGCCGCCGGTGCTGAAGGAGGGCGACGACTGCCCCGATTCGACGCTGGCGGTCAAGGGCCTGACCAATGCGCCCCAGTACTTCATCGGCGATCAGCCGAAGTTCACCATGGTCGTCACCAACATCGGCCTGGTGTCCTGCAAGCGGGACGTCGGCGCCGCGGTGCTGGCGGCATACGTGTACTCGTTGGACAACAAGCGACTGTGGTCCAACCTGGACTGCGCGCCCTCCAACGAGACGCTGATCAAGACCTTCACCCCGGGCGAGCAGGTGACGACAGCGGTGACGTGGACGGGAATGGGGTCGGCACCGCACTGCCCGCTGCCCCGGCCGGCGATCGGGCCGGGCACTTACAACCTCGTCGTGCAACTGGGCAACCTGCGCTCGCAGCCGGTTCCGTTCATCCTGAACCAGCCGCCACCGCCGCCGGGCCCGGCGCCCGGGCCGGGTCAGGCCGCCGCGCCGCCGCCGGAGGCGCCACCGGTCGCGCCGGTTCCCGCCGGCTAACTCAGCGGGTCGGAGATCGTCGACTCCGCGAGCTGCGATAGACCCTCGCGCACGTGGCGGGCCCACATCGCGCCGATGCCCTCGACCGACTGCAGGTCGCCGGCGCTGGCCGCCAACAAGCCCTGCAGCGTCCCGAACGACCGGACCAGTAGGTCGGAGTGAGCGAACTGCAGCCGCGGGATGCTGGCCAACGCGCGGTAGCCGCGCGGACTCACGGCCGAGTCCTGCGCCTCGGCCGTGGTCGGGTAGCCGAAAACCTTTGCCAGCGCGGTGAGTTCGAGTAGCTCGGTGTCCGACAGGGCGTCCAGCTCGTCGAGGGTCGCCGTCATCTGCGCTTTGGACAGCGGCTCCGGGCTGGCGTGGTAGTCGCGCACGGTCAGTTCGCGCGCGATGTCGTTGCCGCCCAGCAGCTCGTCGAGCTGCAGCCGCAGCTGGCGCCCGTCGGTGCCCAGCTCGACCACGTCGTAGTCGATCACCAGGCCGATTCGCCGGACCAGCTCGAGCCGCTGCACCACCGTCATCACGTCGCGCAGCGTGACGAAGTCCTCGATCTCGGCGAGCGACAGCTGCCTGCTCACCTCGTCGAGCCGGGTCTTGTACCGCTCCAGGGTCGCGATCGCCTGGTTGGCCCGCGACAGGATGGTCGCGGAGTCGGCCACCACGTGGCGCTCCCCGCCGACGTAGACGGTCACGATGTTCATCGAGTGGCTCACCGAGATCACCGGATAGCCGGTCTGAATCGCCGCCCGTTCCGCGGAGCGGTGCCGCGTCCCGGATTCGTCGGTGGGTATCGACGGGTCCGGCACCAGCTGCACGTTGGCCCGCACGATGCGGCTGCCGTCGGTGGACAGCACGACCGCGCCGTCCATTTTCGCGAGCTCGCGCAGCCGGGTCGGCGCGTACCGGACGTCGAGGGCGAAGCCGCCGTCACAGATGGCTTCGACGTTTTCGTCGTTGCCGATGACGATGAGCGCACCGGTGCGGCCACGCAGGATGCGCTCCAGGCCGTCGCGCAGCCCGGTGCCCGGCGCCAGGCGGGCGACGGTCTCACGCAGTGTCGGACGTGTCACAGCGTGTCATTGTGCGGCCCCGCCGCGTTATGCGTCCAGCCGTTGCGCGGCTCGGCGATGGCTTTCACGTGTTGCAGCGCCGCGACGATGGTCGGTGCCCGCAGCGCCCGCATCCCTTCGGGAACGATCTCGCGGCGGGGGTCGTCGCCGTCCGGGATGAGGGCGATGCTGAAGCCCTGGCGCGCGGCCTCGGCCAGCCGCCGCTCCATTCCGCTGACCCGCCGCAGGTCGCCCGCCAGCCCCACCTCGCCGATCATCACCGCCGTCGTCGGCAGCGGCCGGTCGGAGTACGCGGAGGCCAGCGCGATCGCGACGGCCAGATCCGACGACGGATCCGTCAGCCGCATCCCGCCCACGGTGGACAGGTAGATGTCGTGGACGCTGACGGGCAACCTGCCGTGCTTTTCCAGCACGGCGCTGATCATGGCGGCCCGGGAGGGGTCGATACCGCTGACGGCGCGGCGCGGCGAGCCGCCCCCGGGGGTTGCCAGCAGCGCCTGCACCTCCCCGATCAGCGGTCGCTTACCGTCCAGCGTCACGGTGATGGCGGTGCCGGCGACCGGCGCCGGCCGTTGATCCAGAAAGAGGTTCGACGGGTCGGAAACGTCCTCGATCCCGCTGTCGTGCAACGTGAAACAGCCGACCTCGTCAGCCGCCCCGAACCGGTTCTTGATCCCGCGGACCATCCGCAGCGACCCGCTGCGGTCTCCCTCGAAATGCAGCACCACGTCGACCAGGTGTTCCAGCGAACGCGGCCCGGCGATCGCCCCGTCCTTGGTGACGTGGCCGACCAGGATCAGTGCGACGCCGTCGGCCTTCGCGGCCGCGGTCAGCGCGGCGGTGACCGCGCGGACCTGCGTGACCCCGCCGGCGACGCCGTCGGCCTCGGTCGTCGACATGGTTTGAACGGAGTCCACGATCACCAGGGCGGGCCGCAGGGTCGCGATGTGGTCCAGCACCGTGTGCACGTCGGATTCGGCGGCCAGGTAGACCTCGTCGGCGCCGCAGCCCATCCGGTCCGCACGCAGCCGGATCTGGCCGGCGGACTCCTCACCGGAGATGTACAGCGCGCGCCGGCCCGAAAGCGCCCATCGATGGGCGACTTTGAGCAGCAGCGTCGACTTTCCCACGCCCGGATCGCCGGCCAGCAGCGTGACCGAACCGGGCACCACGCCGCCCCCGAGCACCCGGTCGAGTTCCCCGACGCCGGTCGAGCGGTGCTGGCTGGCGTTGGGTTCGACGGAGGTGATCGGGACCGGCCGGGAAGCGGAAGCCGCGGCCGAACCCGCTCGGCGGCCGCCGACCGCGGTCAGTACCGGCGCCTCGTCGACAGTGCCCCAGGTGCCGCACTCCAAGCAGCGGCCCACCCACTTGGCGGTGACGTGCTGACATTCGGAGCAGCGGTATTGCGAGCGCGGATTTGCCACGCCATGACGGTATCGAGCCGGTACGACAAATCCCGGCTATGACAGGCGGTTACGCGCGCCTAGCTTTGCTGGGGCGGGTTCAGCCCGGCCGAAACCGGCACCAGCACCGTGGCCTGTCCGGCCTTCTCGAAATTGAAGGTGAAGTTGTACAGGAGGCCGTTGCTGATCGGCTTGGCGAGGGTGACCGTCGCCTTGGCCGCGTTGGTGTTGGAGCCGAGGGGACCGGGCTGCACCCTCTGGCCCTCCGGCGTCCCGATCATCAGCGTGCCGCCGGCGGGCAGGCGACCGTCTCCGCTCAAGGCCACCGAGCCGACGTCACTGGTGATGCTGACCAACCGGTCCGGCGTGTCGGGCGACTGGTTGATGGCCACCAGCGCCAGATCGACCGTCCGCCCCGGCTGCACGGCCTCACCGGTCTGCGCGGCCTGCATGCGGATGTCGCGCAGCGCCACGTTGTTGAAGGTGACCTTGTTGCCGTTGATGGCGGGCTCCTGGACGGCCATCTGGGAGACTTGGCCGGCCCCACAGCCACTCAGCAGGACCGCGAGCACCGCGACCAGGCCGACGAGCGCGGCCCGGAACGAGAGGCTGATCTCGAATCGGTTCACTCAATGCCTCCTGCTGGGCCGGTTCGACTGATGCAACTATGCACAGTAGTAGGAAGGTTTCGCGCGCGGTAGCGCGGGGCGTAAGACCAGCCCGGGAGCCGATCCCGCGGGGCCTCTTACGGAGCTCTGGGGCCGCCCTCGGGGGCGAATGGGCGCATTGGTAATGTGCATCACTGCACGTTCTGCTCCCCCTGTCAACCCCTAATCTGCGCGTGTTGTGCCCCTGACCTGCATCGTTGCTCCACGCGCGATTGGGCGGCCGTGTTAGACTGAAGTAACGAAAGGGGCTCGAATCAGATGATCTTCAAGGTCGGCGACACCGTTGTTTACCCACATCACGGTGCTGCGTTAGTCGAGGCGATTGAAACCCGCACCATCAAAGGGGAACAAAAGGAATATCTCGTCTTGAAGGTGGCGCAGGGAGACCTCACAGTTCGAGTACCCGCCGACAACGCTGAGTACGTCGGTGTTCGCGACGTCGTCGGGCAAGAAGGCCTCGACAAGGTGTTCCAGGTGCTGCGGGCTCCGCACACCGAAGAGCCGACCAACTGGTCGCGCCGCTACAAGGCCAATCTGGAAAAGCTGGCCTCCGGCGATGTCAACAAGGTGGCTGAGGTAGTTCGCGACCTGTGGCGTCGCGACCAGGAGCGCGGTCTGTCCGCCGGCGAGAAGCGCATGCTGGCCAAGGCCCGCCAGATCCTCGTGGGCGAATTGGCGCTGGCCGAGAGCACCGACGACGCCAAGGCGGAAACCATCCTCGACGAGGTTCTGGCCGCCGCTTCCTGAAGGCCCTGATTCTTCGGTGGTCACGGGGACGGTCTCCTCGGGCACGGTTGTCGCAGTGGTCCCGGCCGCAGGCTCGGGCGAGCGGCTCGGCGCCGGCATCCCCAAGGCATTCTGCGAGGTCGGCGGACGCACTTTGCTGGACCGCGCCGTCGAGGGTTTGCTGGAATCCGGGGTCGTCGACCATGTGGTCGTCGCCGTCCCGGCGGCCCGGGTCGACGAGGCCAAGCGGGCCCTGGGGGAGCGAGCGACCGTCGTTTCCGGCGGGGCCGACCGCACCACATCGGTGAGCCTGGCGCTGGCCGCACTCGCCGGTGAACCCGATTTCGTCCTGGTCCACGACGCCGCGCGCGCCCTGACCCCGCCCGAACTGATCGTGCGCGTGGTCGACGCGTTGCGGGCCGGGCACGACGCCGTCGTGCCGGCGCTGCCCCTGCATGACACCATCAAGGCCGTGGACGCCAACGGCGTGGTGCTGGGCACGCCCGAGCGGGCCGGACTGCGCGCCGTGCAGACGCCGCAAGGCTTCGCCCGTGAGTTGCTGCTGCGGGCGTACCAGCGCGCGGGCACCGCCGATTTCACCGATGACGCCTCGCTCGTCGAGCATGTCGGCGGTCAGGTCCAGGTGGTCGACGGTGACGTGCTGGCATTCAAGATCACCACCCAGCTCGATTTGTTGCTGGCCGAAGCGGTCGTGCACCGGTGAGCGAGCTGCCTCGGGTCGGCCTCGGGGTCGACGTGCACCCGATCGAAGCCGGGCGGCCCTGCTGGCTGGTGGGTCTGCTGTTTCCCGGCGCCGACGGCTGCGCCGGGCACTCCGACGGCGACGTCGGGGCGCACGCGCTGTGCGACGCGCTGCTGTCGGCCGCGGGGCTGGGCGACATCGGTGCCGTCTTCGGGGTCGACGACCCACGCTGGAAAGGGGTCAGCGGCGCCGACATGCTGCGCCACGTCGTCGATTTGGTGGCGCGGGACGGTTTTCGGGTCGGAAACGCCGCGGTGCAGCTGATCGGCAACCAGCCGAAGGTCGGTCCGCGCCGGGCCGAGGCGCAGCGCGTGCTGTCGGAGCTGCTCGGGGCTCCGGTCTCGGTGGCGGCGACCACCACCGACGGGCTGGGCCTGACCGGCCGCGGCGAGGGCCGCGCCGCCATCGCCACTGCGTTGGTAATCACGGCCGGCTAAGGCGTGCGCAGCGCCGGGCAACTCGGAACCACCCGGTAAGCTGGCACGTCGTGACCGATCGCGCCCGCTTGCGGCTACACGACACCGCGGCCGGTGCCGTGCGCGATTTCGTTCCGCTGCGCGAGGGCCACGTCTCCATCTACCTGTGTGGCGCCACCGTTCAGGGCCTGCCGCACATCGGCCATGTCCGCAGCGGCGTGGCCTTCGACATCCTGCGCCGCTGGCTGATGGCGCGCGGCTGCGACGTCGCCTTCATTCGCAACGTCACCGACATCGACGACAAGATCCTCAACAAGGCCGCCGCGGCCGGCCGGCCGTGGTGGGAATGGGCCGCGACCTACGAACGCGCGTTCAGCGCCGCCTACGACGCCCTGGACGTCCTGCCGCCGTCGGCCGAGCCCCGAGCCACCGGGCACATCACCCAGATCGTCGAATTGATCGAGCGGCTGATCGAAACCGGTCATGCCTACACCGGCGGCGGCGACGTCTATTTCGACGTGCTCAGCTATCCGGAGTACGGCGCGCTGTCGGGGCACAAGATCGACGACGTCCACCAGGGTGAGGGGGCGGCCACCGGCAAGCGCGATCAACGCGACTTCACGCTGTGGAAGGGTGCCAAACCGGGTGAGCCGTCCTGGCCCACACCGTGGGGCCGGGGACGGCCGGGCTGGCATTCGGAGTGCGTGGCGATGGCGCACGAATATCTCGGTCCGGAGTTCGACATTCACTGTGGCGGGATGGACTTGGTCTTCCCGCACCACGAGAACGAGATCGCGCAGAGCCGCGCCGCCGGCGACGGCTTCGCCCGCTACTGGCTGCACAACGGCTGGGTCACCATGGGCGGCGAGAAGATGAGCAAGTCGCTGGGCAACGTGCTGGCGATACCGGCGCTCTTGCAGCGGGTGCGACCGGCGGAGCTGCGCTACTACCTGGGCAGCGCGCACTACCGGTCGATGCTGGAATTCTCCGACACCGCACTGCAGGACGCGGTGAAAGCCTATGTGGGCGTTGAGGAATTCCTGCACCGCGTCCGCGTTCGCGTCGGAGCCGTCGAGCCCGGCGAATGGACTCCGCGGTTCGCCGAGGCGCTCGACGACGACTTGGCGGTTCCGGCAGCGCTGGCCGAGGTGCACCACGCCCGGGCCGAGGGCAACCGCGCCCTCGACACCGGCGACCACGACGGCGCGTTGCGGCAAGCCCGCGCGATCCGCACCATGATGGGCATCTTGGGCTGCGACCCGCTCGACGAGCGCTGGGAAACCCGCGACGAGACGACGGCCGCGCTGGCCGCGGTCGACGTGTTGGTGCGGGCCGAACTGGAGAACCGCGAAAAGGCTCGCGAGCAACGCAATTGGGCGCTCGCCGACGAGATCCGAGACCGGCTGAAGATCGCCGGCATCGAGGTCACCGACACCGCGGACGGGCCGCAGTGGGAATTGCTCGCCCGTGAAGAAAAGCACGGCGGGTAGATGGCCGGCAATTCGCGGCGTCGCGGGGCAATACGCAAAGCGGGCACCAAGAAAGGACCCACCGTGGGTTCGGGCGGCCAGCGTCGCCGCGCGCTCGAGGGCCGCGGTCCCACACCGCCGGCGCACCTGCGTCCGCACCATCCCGCCGCCAAGCGTGCCCAGTCGCCGCCGCGGCGGCCTGCCAAGCGGACCACCGACGAGACGGAGACGGTGCTCGGCCGCAACCCGGTGCTGGAATGCCTGCGCGCCGGCGTCCCGGCGACCGCGCTGTACGTGGCCCTGGGCACCGAGGCCGACGAGCGGGTCACCGAAAGCGTCACCCGCGCGGCGGATGCGGGCATCTCGATCCTCGAGGTGCCGCGTGCCGACCTGGACCGGATGACGAGCAACCACCTGCATCAGGGCATCGCGCTGCAGGTGCCGCCGTACGACTACGCCCATCCCGACGACCTGTTGACCACCGCGATCAACTCGCCGCCCGCCCTGCTGGTCGCGCTGGACAACATCTCCGATCCGCGCAACCTCGGCGCGATCGTGCGTTCGGTCGCAGCGTTCGGCGGTCACGGTGTGCTGATCCCGCAGCGACGCTCGGCGTCGGTGACGGCGGTGGCCTGGCGCACCAGCGCCGGGGCCGCTGCGCGCATCCCGGTGGCAAGGGCCACCAATCTCACTCGGACGCTCAAGGATTGGGCCGACCGCGGCATCCGGGTGATCGGGCTGGACGCCGACGGTGACACCGTCGTCGACGACATGGACGGCGCCGACCCGCTCGTGGTGGTCGTCGGATCGGAAGGCAAAGGGCTCTCGCGACTGGTCCGGCAGAACTGCGACGAGGTGGTGTCCATTCCGATGGCCGGGCACGCCGAATCGCTGAACGCCTCGGTGGCCGCCGGGGTGGTGCTCGCCGAAATCGCGCGCCAGCGCAGGGCTTAACCGGGTGCGCCGCTGGCCTGTGCGCCTCGGCGCCGCGCTGGCCATACTCATCGTGCTGGCGCCCGCGACCGGCGCCCAGGCCCCCGAATTCGACCTGCAGGCTCATCGCGGCGGGCGCGGGGAGACGACGGAGGAGTCGTTGCGGGCCTTCGCGAAGTCACTCGAATTAGGCGTCAGCACGCTCGAACTCGACATCAACATCACCAGAGACGGGCAACCGCTGGTGTGGCACGATCCGACGATCGACGCCGAGAAATGCGCCGACACCGGGCCCGCCTTCGCCGGCGATCCGCAGTATCCGTACGTCGGCAAGTTGGTGTACGAACTGACCCTGTCCCAGATTCGCACGCTGGACTGCGGGCGGCGGCTGGCCGAGTTTCCCGATGCCGAAGTGGTGCGGGGCAACAAGATAGCCGTCCTGCCGGAAGTGTTCGCCTTGGCCGATTCCTACCATGCGGCCGTGCGCTACAACATCGAGACGAAGGTGGCCGCCGACAAGCCCGGCACCTCGGCCGGTCCCCAACAGTTCGTCGACGTGATACTGGCGGCGGTCAGGTCGGCCGACAAGATCGACCGGGTGGAGATCCAGAGCTTCGACTGGCGGACCCTGCCGTTGGTGCACGCAGCAGAGCCGTCCATTCCGTTGGTGGCGTTGTACAACGAAGAGACCTGGGCGCCGGATTCACCATGGCTGGCCGGGGAGAACGCCACCGCCATCGGTGACCCGATGATCGGGGCGAAGCTGGTGGGCGCAAACATCATCTCGCCCAGGTACCAGCTGGTCGCGGGCAAACCGTACGTCGATCGCGCGCATGCGCTGGGGCTCAAGGTGATCCCGTGGACGGTCGACGACGCGGCCGCCATGCGCGACCAGATCGCCGATGGCGTCGACGGCATCATCACCGACTTCCCGACACTGCTGCGCGGCGTGCTCGCCGGGCTCGGGATGCCGCTGCCGCCGGCCTACCACCGCGGTTAGACGCCGAGCAGCCGCGCCGACCCCCACAGCGCGACGACCGCGACGACCAGCGACGCGGGCACGGTGCACAGCCCGAGCCGGGTGTATTCCCAGACGCCGGCATCGACGTCGTGCTGGCGAAGCACACGCCGCCACAACAGGTTCGACAGGGACCCGACGTAGGTGAGGTTGGGTCCGATGTTGACCCCGAGCAGGACGGCCAGAATCGCGATCGGTCCGCTCGGCGCGACCAGTGGCAGCAGCACCAGGGTGGCGGGCAGGTTGTTCACGACGTTGGCCAGCACCGCGGCCACCACGGCGATGGCGAGCAGCGCGGGCAGCGTCGAACCGGTCGGCAGCACCGCCGACATCGCCCTGTCCATGCCGCCCAGCATGACCGCCCGCACGACGACGCCCAGCGCGAGCACGAACGCCAGGAACGACACGTGCGCCGAACGCGCGATGTCCACCACCGAGGTGTGCCCACGGCTCAGGCTGCGCACGGCCAGGGCCGCGGCGCCGGCGAGCGCCACCCAGGCGGGGGCCACCCCGACGGACTGGGCGACCGCGAAGCCGGCCAGCGTCAGCCCGACCACCACCAACACGAACACGGGCGGCCTCGGCGCCGGCCCGGGTTGTTCCGGGTGCGGCTGCACGCGCAGGTCGGCGGCGAAAAACCAGCGGAATATCGCATACAGCGTTACCACCGCGCCCACCCACGGCAACGCCATCAACAAGGTGAACCTCGTGAAGGAAAGGCCGGCGGTGTGAAACGCCAGCAGGTTGGTCAGGTTGGACACCGGGAGCAGCAGGGAGGCGCCGTTGGCCAGGTGCGCGGTGGCATAGGCGTACGGCCGCAACGGGGTTCGCAGCCGGCGGACGCCGGCCAGCACGACCGGGGTCAGCAGCACCACCGCGGTGTCCAGGCTCAGCACGGCGGTGATCAGGGAGGCGATGACGAAAACCCGCAACAGCAGGCCGCCCGACCCGACGCGGCCGCGCGTCATCGCCGCACCAGCCGCCTCGAACAGGCCCTCGTCGTCGCACAGCTTGGCCAGCACCAGCACCGCGCCCAGGAACCCGACCACCCCCGAAAGACCGGCCACCTCCTCGCTCGCCTGACGCACCGAGATGGCGCCGACCGCGATCAGGATGAGGGCCGCGGGGACCGCCGCCGCCGCCTCCGGCCAGCCCCTCGGGCGCACGACGGCGAAGGCCAGGACGGCAGCGAGCAGCAGCAGCGCAAGGGTCAGGGTCAAGGTATTCAGGCCCAGGGGTTTTCGCGCCGCCACACCGTCGGCAGGTGCAGCGCGACACCGTCGGCCGCGGCCAACTCGTCGAGGATGCGGATGGACGCGTCCAGGTCATCACCCGCATAGGGCAAGGCCCGCAACGGCTTTGACAGGGGCCGGAAGAAGTCGTCCCAGTGAATGAGGATCACCCGGCGCGCACCTACCGCGCGCACGGTTTCGGTCCAGTAGTCGACCAAGTATGACTTCGGTTGCAGCCCCAACTGCCCGGCGCTCAGATAGACGGCTTCGGCGCGGTGGCCCGACAGCGCGCCCTTGACGAAACCGGCGCTGCCCTGGATCAGCAGCCGCCGGCCAGACGGGCGGTGATGCACCAGCGTCGACCAGGCCTCCCCGCAGCGGTAGGCGGACGCCCTGACCGGCGGGGTCAGCGGCGCGTCGATCACGCCGGGAAACCGGTCCGGCGGGCAGTGATGGGATTCGACCAGCGTTACGTCGAAGGCACCCAAGGCAATTGGCTCGGCGCTGGTGGCGACGACGAGCCTGTCCTCGGGTAGTCCATATCCGCGCCCGACGTTGGCCGCCGAACGGCCGCCGACCAGTCGCGCCCCGGTGCGGTCGGCGACCAGCGCGGAGTCGAGCACGTGGTCGATGTGCGTGTGCACCGGGATCACGGCCTCCAGCCGGGACACCTTGGCCCGGGCCAGGCAGCCGTCGACGCGTGCCGGCGACGGTGCCACCTTGCCTGCGGCGACCCGCGCGAGGCCGGGCCGGGAGAAGTAGCCGTCGGTCAGCAGCGCCGACGACCCATCGTCGATCAGCAGCGTCGCCACGCCCATCCAGGTCACCGACAGGGACCCCGGCTCGGCGGCGGGGGCGTCGAACCGGTCCGCGTACCGTCCGATGTCGGGCCGGCCGAGTTTCACCCGCATCAGCCGAACGCCCCGATCTCGACGCCGGCGGCGGCGAGCCCGTCGCGGACGGCGGCCGCGATCTGCACCGCACCGGGCGAATCGCCGTGCACGCAGACCGATTCCGCGCTGACCGTGACCGGTGTGCCGTCCACGGCGGTGACCCGGCCGGAGGTCACCATGCCCACCACGCGGTCGGCGATTGCCGCGGGGTCGTGCAGCACTGCGCCGGGTTCGCGCCGGGGCACCAACTGACCGTCCGCCCGGTAGGCGCGGTCGGCGAAGGCCTCGGCCACCGTGCGCAGGCCGCGGCGCGAGGCCTCGTCGAAGAACACCGAGCCCGCCATGCCCAGCACCGGCAGCGCCGGGTCCACCAGCCGCACCGCCTCCGCGACGGCGCTCGCCTGGTCGCGGTTGCTCACGATCGTGTTGTACAGGGCCCCATGGGGTTTGACGTAGGAAACCGCGGAACCCGATGCGCGCGCGATCGCCTGCAGAGCGCCGATCTGATACACGACATCGGCGACCAGGTCGTCGGCGGCGACGTCGATGAAGCGCCTGCCGAACCCGGCCAAGTCCCGATAGCTCACCTGCGCGCCGATGCGGACGCCGCGCTCGGCTGCCGCCCGGCAGACCCGCGACAATCCGGTCGGATCACCCGCGTGGAATCCGCACGCCACGTTGGCGCTGGTGACGATCCGCAGCATGGCGTCGTCATCTCCGAGGCGCCAGACGCCGAAGCCCTCGCCAAGGTCGGCGTTGAGGTCGATGCGGGCCACCCGCTCAGCTTATGGGGCAGCGCCAGCGCCACCCGTAGAGGCGGTCGTCTTATCCGTCGCTACCGGGTGACGACCGCGGCCGCGATCTGTTGGGCGACGTCGACCGCGGACCCGCCGGACAGGAACGAGCCGCAGGCGGCCACGTCGATGACGATGTTGTTGCGCGCGGTGAGCGCGCGCTGGCACCGCCAGTCGTCCTGGCTGCCTACCTGCTCTTCGGACATGCTGAGTGTGCCGCCGACCTTGTGGGAATCGGCCACCGCCCACGCGATCTCGGGCTGCCCCTGGGGATGGTCGACGAATCGGCGGTTGGCACAGGCGGACCACCTCCGTACCGACGCCTCGTAGAAGGCGTTGGCCTGCCGGGCCGTGGGGTAGGCGATCACGGCCTGGTTGACGGAGTCGTTGCGCACCTTGGGGTCGTCATAGCTGTCGTCCAGTCGCTCGCCGCGCACCGCGGTCCAGCCGGTGTCCGCGTATACGGCCTGCTGGGCGGGCCCGGCCATGGCCAAGCAGCTCTTCTCGCTGAACGTCTGGCTGGAGTCCCACATCTCCTGCGTGCGATACCGGATTCGCATTCCCGCGCCCAGGATGTCGTTGATCTTCCCGTCGTCGAGCAGCAGCCCGTCCAGGGCGGTGACGGCGACCGGGGCCTGCGTCAGCGGACCGCGGGTGTCCGCGGGCGCGGCGCTACCGCCGACGACGGTGGTGCAGCCGGCCGCGAGGACGCACGTCGCCGCCTGCAGGAGGATCGGGAGTTGCCTTGCCACCAGAGCCTTTCGGACGTCTGTGCAGACCAGCTTAGGAGGGGACGCCCTGCCGCTGTCCCAGCAGCCAGCAGAACAGATAGATCGCGAACGAGATCCCCGCGACGAAGACCGACACCGGTACACCCGGCGCCAGCGACAACACGATGCCGCCCACGGCCGAAACCTCGGCGAAGACGACCGAGGCGACCATCGCCGCCGCCGGCGAGGCCACCACTCGGGCGGCCGCTGCGGCCGGCGTGATGAGCAACGACATCACCAGCAGCGCCCCGACGATCTGGACGGCCTGAGCGGCCACCACACCGACCAGTGCGGCGAATACGATGCCCAGCGCGCGAACGGGCACGCCGCGGGCCGCGGCGACGTCGGGGTCGACGGTGGCGAACAACAACGGGCGGTAGCAGGCCCCGATGACGGCGATGACGAGCAGGCATACCAGCGCCAGCATGCTCAGGCCGGTGTAGCCGACGCCGACGATCTGCCCGGTGAGCAGCGCGAAGCTGGTCGCGGTCCGGCCCGGGTAGAGGTAGATGAACAGCACCGCCAGGCCCAGGCCGAAGGCCAGCACCACGCCGATGACCGAGTCGCGTTCGCGGGCCCGCCGACCCAGAACGCCGAAGAGCGCGGCCGCCAAAGCGCTGCCGACCAGCGCGCCCACGCCCACCTGGATGCCGACGAGCAGCGCGAAAGCCGCTCCCGTCAAAGACAATTCGCTGGAACCGTGCACGGCGAACGACATCTGACGCATCACTATGAACGGCCCGATCAGACCGGCCACCAGCCCCAGCAGCGCGGCCGCGAGCAGGGCCTGCTGGACGAAGTCGTGGCGGAGCAGGTGCGCGGTGACGTCGAAGTCGAGCAGGTGCGCCAGGACGCCGGTGAGCCGATGGTTCACTGGTGGGCCCAGTCGGTCGGCTCGCCCACCACCACGTAGCGGTCCTTGACCTTCACCACCTGGATGTCGGCCCGGTACAGCATGGACAGGGTCTCCGTGGTCATCACTTCCTCGACGGTGCCGACCCGGAAGCGCCCGTCGACCAGATAGATCAGCCGGTCCACGTACGGCAGGATCGCGTTGAGGTCGTGGGTGACGACGATGACGGTGGTCGACGCATCCCGGCGGCGGCGGTCGATCAGGCCGGACACCAGCCTCGCGTTCGCCGGGTCCAGGGCCAGCAGCGGCTCGTCGCACAACAGCAGCATCGGGTCGCTGACCAGCGCCTGCGCGATGCGGATCCGCTGCAGCTCGCCGCCCGACATCACCCCCACCCGGACGTCGGCCAGGTGTTCGGCGTTGACCTGTCGCAGCGCCTCGCTCACGGCCGCGCGCCGGTGGGCCCGGTCGGCGGATCTGCGTGGCATGCCGCCCCACCGATGTCCGTCGACGCCCAGCCGAACCAGGTCCCGCCCGCGCAGCATCACGTCGTGGTCCATCGGTCGGTGCTGCGGGACGTAACCGACGCGTCCGCTGCCCGAGTTCATCGGCCTTCCGTCCACCAGCGCGACCCCGGCGGACAGCGAAAGCTGGCCCAGCAGCACCTTGAGCAACGACGTCTTGCCGCTGCCGTTGGGGCCGAGGACGGCGATGAACTCGCCGCGCGACACCGACAGGTCGAGGTGGTCCCACAGCACGCGGTCACCGAACGCGAGCCGGGCGCCCCGCAGCGAGACGGTGTCCGGGTAGCGGTCGACGGCCGGGACCGCGTCGAGGCTCACGGCTGTACTGACCGGCCGGACTGCAGCGCCGTCAGCAGCTGGCTGACGGTGTTGCGCTGCCAGCTCAGGTAGTCGGTCCCGTCGGGCAGCGTCTCGCTCACCTCGGTCACCGGCACGCCCGCGCGCCGCGCCGCATCCCGCACGCCGTTGATCGCGGACGTCGAGGTCTGCGGATTGACCAGAACCGCTGACACCTGACGGTGGTCGATCAGGTCGAGGACGAACGCCATGTCGGCCGGTGCGGGATCGGTCTCGTTCTCGTTGGCCGCGGTGAACGCTTGCGGGGTGCGGTTGACCAGGCCGGACGCCGCCAGCAGGTAGTACCCGACCGGCTCGGTCATGATGACCCCGGTGCCGGGGTAGGCGCTGGCGATGGCGTGTTCGGAGATGGCGATGCCGTCGGCGCCGCGGCAGAACTCGGCGGCGTTGGCGCGGTAGTCGCCGGCGTGGGCGGGGTCGACGACGGCCATGCGGTCGGCGATGGCGAACGCGACCGATTTCGCGACGTCGAGGTTGTAGAACACGTGCTCGTTGGCCGGCTGCTGTCCCGCGCGGTCCTTTTTCAGGAACGCATAGGCGCCGATCGATTTCACATCCGGATGCCCCGCCAACACCTGGTCGACCCAGGGGTCGTAGCCGCCGCCGTTGTAGACGACCAGGGCGGCGTCGGTGATCGCGGCCGCGTCCGACGGGCTGGCCTGGTAGGAGTGCGGGTCGGTGTCGCCGCCGGTCAGCAGGGAATTGACCGCGACGCGACGGCCGGTGATGGCGCGGGCCACGCTGCCCCATACGCCGGTGGAGGCCACCACGGTGGCCGCGCGCGGATGCGCCGGGCTGCCGCAGCCGGTGGGCGCGGTGCCGGCAGCGAGCAGGACCAGCACGGCAGGCAGCCAACGCAGTGCGCTGGTGGCCGCGCTTCGTACCCGCTTGATCGCCATGCGCACGTCCGATGTCCTCTCGCTGGCCGACTGGCCGACACACAATAGTAATGAAAATCGTTTCCATTACAAAGTGACGAGTGGAAGCCGCTTAGGCGCGCCCGCGGCTTCGTTGTAGCGTCACCGACTGTGAGCCCCGCACCGCGCCGGCGTGCGACGCTGGCGTCGTTGGCGGACGAACTGAAGGTTTCGCGCACCACGATTTCGAACGCCTTCAACCGGCCGGATCAGCTCTCCGCCGACCTGCGTGAGCGCGTGCTGGCGACGGCCAAGCGGCTGGGTTATCCGGGTCCCGATCCGGTGGCGCGCTCGCTGCGCACCCGCAAGGCCGGTGCGGTCGGTCTGGTGATGGCCGAACCGCTCACCTACTTCTTCAGTGATCCCGCGGCACGGGATTTCGTCGCAGGGGTCGCCCAGTCCTGCGAAGAGCTGGGGCAGGGGCTGCTGCTGGTGGCCGTCGGGCCCGGCCGGCGGATGGAGGACGGGACCGGCGCGGTGCTCGGTGCCGGCGTGGACGGCTTCGTCGTGTATTCGGTCTGCGAAGAAGACCCATACCTGCAGGTCGTCTTGCAGCGCCGGTTACCGGTCGTGGTCGTCGACCAGCCGAAGGGGCTCGCCGGGGTGTCCCGGGTGGGCATCGACGACCGGGCGGCGATGCGTGAGCTGGCGGACTACGTGCTCGGGCTCGGGCATCGCGAGATCGGGCTGCTGACGATGCGGCTGGGCCGGGACCGCCGGCAGGGGTTGGTGGACGCGGACCGGTTACGGTCGCCGGCCTTCGACGTGCAGCGCGAACGCATCGTCGGCGTGTGGGAGGCGATGACGGCCGCCGGCGTCGACCCGGATGCGCTGACCGTGGTGGAGAGCTACGAGCACCTGCCGGATTCCGGCGGAGCCGCCGCGAAGGCGGCGTTGGAGGCCAACCCGCGGATCACCGCGCTGATGTGCACGGCCGACATATTGGCCCTGTCCGCCATGGATTACTTTCGCGCACATGGCATTTACGTGCCCGGGCAGATGACCGTGACCGGTTTCGACGGCGTGCCCGACGCGATCGGCCGGGGGCTGACCACCGTGTCGCAGCCGAGCCTGCAGAAGGGCCGCCGGGCCGGTGAACTGTTGCTGAATCCGCCGCGGTCAGGCCTACCGGTCGCGGAGGTCCTGGCTACCGAGCTGATCCGGGGCCGCACCGCCGGTCCGCCCGCCTAGCCGGATGGCGGCGACCCGCCGGCTAGCCGCCGTTCTGGTCGCCGATCAGCAACCGCACTGCCAGGTCCAGCCGCTTGCTGACGTCGGTGGCCGACGCCCGCCGGGTGAGCCAGGCCAGCAGGTTGGACAGCCAGACGTCGGAGATCACCCGGGCGATGTGGTACTGGTCCTCGGTCGGTTCGCCGTCGGCCATCGCCCGCGCGAACATGGAGTCGATGAGCTTCTCGACCTGGTCGACCTCGCTGGCCGCCGAGGCGTCGGCGAAGACGTAGGCCCGCGTCATGGCCTCGGTGAGCAGGGGGTTGCGCTGCATCGCGCGGTTGAGCTTGCCGACCATGAAGTTCAGCCGCTGGAACGGCGTACCCCCGGCAACCGACGAGCGGTCGGTCTTGGCGTCGATGCGGCTGAATTCCCGGCCCAGGGCCGACACCAGCAGGTGCACCTTCGACGGGAAATAGCGGTACAGCGTGCCCACCGCCACGTCGGCGCGGTCCGCGACGGCGCGCATCTGAACCGCCTCGTAGCCCCCCTTGGATGCGATGGCCATGGTGGCGTCCAGAATGCGCTTCCGGCGTTCCCGCTGTGCCTCCGAGCCGAGTTCGGACTCCGCCAATACCGCCACGTTCATGACCTCGCGCGGTTGCGAGTCAGACGCGCGGCTCGCGTTGGCCCTCGAGTTGGCACCGGCTGGCATATGACGGGTTGCTCCTGTTCCTGGCGGCTCGCTTGCAAACGATACGCATGCTGAGTGTGAATTTCCCACCTCCGTACCGCCGGGACAGCCGCGTGTGCTGCTGTGATGGCGTTCGACTTGACGGTCGATCGCTGGCACTATTAGAACACGTTCTAGTCTGCGACGAGGCGGGTTGCGCAGCGACCCGAGACACGCAGGAGAATCGAGAGCTAGGGGTCGTAGGCCCCAGCGTCACGTTGAGTCCAAGGACGCGGAGGTCCCGAAAGTGGTAGCGACCGTCACAGACGAGCAGTTCGCCGCGCGTGCGCTGGTGCGCGACTGGGCCCGCAATTCGGCGGCGGGGCCCGGCGGGACCACGGCGATCCGCGAGGTCGAGCGGGGTGACGCCGACGCGTGGCGCCCGGTGTTTGCCCGCCTCGCCGAGCTGGGCATTTTCGGTGTGGCGATCCCGGAGGAGCACGGCGGGGCAGGCGGCAGCGTCGAGGATTTGTGCGCGATGGTCGAGGAAGCCGCCAAGGCGCTGGTGCCCGGGCCGGTGGCGACGACGGCGCTGGCAACCCTCGTGGCCTCCGACCCCGAACTGCTGGCTCAGCTGGCCGGCGGCGAACGCTTCGCCGGGCTGGCGCTGGACGGGGACGCGCAGTTCGACGGTCAGCGGGCCTCCGGGACCTTGCCATTGGTGTTGGGCGCCGCCAGCGGGGGCGTCCTGTTGGTGCCTGCCGGCGGGACGTGGCTCCTGGTCGACTCCGAGAGCGCCGGCGTGCAAATCGAGACGCTGGACGCCACCGACTTTTCGCGTCCGTTGGCCCGGGTGGTGCTGACGTCCGCGCCGGCCACCAAGATCACCGCGTCGCCCCAGCGCGTCGAGGAACTGGCGGCGACGGTGCTCGCGGCCGAGGCGGCGGGCATCACCCGCTGGTCGCTGGACACCGCCGTCGACTACGCCAAGGTCCGCGAGCAGTTCGGCAAACCGATCGGCAGCTTCCAGGCCGTCAAGCACCTGTGCGCGGAGATGCTGTGTCGCGCCGAGCAGGCGGAGGTGGCCGCCGCCGACGCCGCCCGCGCCGCAGCGGATTCCGATCCGGACCAATTCTCCATCGCGGCGGCACTGGCGGCCAGCATCGGCATCGTCGCCGCGAAGGCCAACGTCAAGGACTGCATCCAGGTGCTCGGCGGCATCGGCTGCACCTGGGAACACGACGCGCACCTGTACCTGCGCCGGGCGCACGCCATCGGCAGCTTCCTCGGCGGCGCCGAGCGCTGGTTGCGCCGCGTCACCGAACTCACCCAGGGCGGTGTGCGGCGGCGACTGGGGATCGACCTCACCGGCGTCGAGGGCCAGCGTGCGGAGATCGCCGCCGCCGTCGCCGAAATCGCCGCGCTGCCCGAAGAGAAGCGGCAGGCGGCGCTCGCCGAGGCCGGGCTGCAGGCGCCGCACTGGCCTGCGCCGCACGGGCGCGGCGCGTCGCCGGCCGAGCAGCTGCTGATCGATCAGGAGATGGCCGCGGCCGGCGTGGTGCGGCCGGACCTGGTGATCGGTTGGTGGGCGGCGCCCACCATCCTCGAGCACGGCACGCCGGAGCAGATCGAGCGCTTCGTCCCGGGCACCCTGCGCGGTGAATTCCTGTGGTGCCAACTGTTTTCCGAGCCGGGAGCCGGCTCCGATCTGGCGTCGCTGCGCACCAAGGCGGTGCGCGGGGAGGGCGGCTGGCTGCTCACCGGGCAGAAGGTGTGGACGTCGGCGGCGCACAAGGCGCGGTGGGGCGTGTGCCTGGCGCGCACCGACCCGGAGGCGCCGAAGCACAAGGGCATCACCTACTTCCTGGTGGACATGAAATCGCCGGGCATCGAGATCCGCCCGCTGCGCGAGATCACCGGTGATTCACTGTTCAACGAGGTCTTCCTGGACAACGTGTTCGTCCCCGACGAGATGGTGGTCGGCGAGGTGAACGACGGCTGGCGGCTGGCCCGCACGACGCTGGCCAACGAGCGGGTCGCGATGGCCACCGGCACCGCGCTGGGCAACCCGATGGAGGAGTTGCTCAAGGTGCTCGCGGAGTCGGATCTCGATGCGGCGCAGCAGGATCGGCTCGGCCGGTTGATCGTCATCGCCCAGACCGGCGCGCTGCTCGACCAGCGGATCGCCCAGCTCGCCGTGGGCGGGCAAGACCCGGGGGCGCAGTCCAGCGTCCGCAAGCTCATCGGGGTGCGCTACCGGCAGGCGCTGGCCGAATACATGATGGACGTCTCCGAGGGCGGGGGGCTGGTCCGCAACCACGCGGTGTACGACTTCCTCAACACCCGCTGCCTCACCATCGCCGGTGGTACCGAGCAGATCCTGCTTACCGTGGCCGCCGAGCGACTGCTCGGCCTACCGCGCTGACTCGGTGTCAACGGCTGATCCGAAAGTGGTAACGCAGGCCGCGGCCCAGGCGCCTGACCGGCGTGATCCGGAACAGCACCTGCATCACCCACCAGTACCACGGTGAGTAGACCCGGCGGATCTCTTCGGCGTCGGCGAACCACCACTCGCCGTCGAACACCAGCCCCGGCACGGCCCGCTCCAGCGCACGCGGGTCGCCTATGCTCCAATCCAGTTGCGCACCAGAGGCTTTGACCGGAGGGTAGCGCTGCAGGAGCCACACTCCGGCCCGGCTGTAGCCGTCCAGCAGCATCTCCCCGGCTTCGAAATGCCCGACGATGCGCCGCAGCATCGCCAGGCCGTCGGCGCGCCGTAGATAGGGTGTCAGCCCCTCCGCGACAACCAGGACCTCACGCTCGCGGGCGATTCCGTCGAGCAGCTGCGGGTCGGTGACCGAGGCGCCGAGGAGGTGCAGGCCCGCGCGCGGTTCAAACAGCTTGCGGCGCAACGCGATCACGTCGGGCAAGTCGATGTCGTACCAGTCGACGGTGGTCGGCGGGTTGACGCGGTAGGCCCGCGTGTCGAGCCCGCAGCCCAAATGCAAGACGACACAGTCGGGGTGGCCGTCGAGGAATCGCATGACCCGCCGGTCGTAGGCCTTGGAGCGCACCGCGGAGGACTGCTGATCGCGGCGGCGCATGTGCAGGCTGCTGAAGTCGTAGTCGAGGCGCCGCACGGCCCTGTCGGCTTCCCGGTCGCCGAGGATGGAATCGGGCCGGCGACTGTCCAGCGCCTTGCCGTAGAGGGTGACCAGCGCGGTCTGCTGCGTCCCGGTCAGGTTTATGCGCTCACCCATGATGTGCCCGGGGCATGCGGCGAGATCGCCGCCACGGTCGTGGAATGCGCGACATCACAACCGCGGGCGCAATCTCGACGCCCTAAGAGAACGTGGTCTGCGCGCAGGTGCTGGGCGAGGTGATGTTGACCCCGGGGTAGACCACCTGGATGTGGGTGCAGACGATGACGTTGTTGTCGGTCTTGGGCTGGCCCGTCTGCCAATCCGTGGAGTCGATGCGACCCGTCGTCTGGTACTTGTCCGGCGGGCCCTCGCCGAAGTAGACCGTGGTGATCTCGTCGGAACCCATCGACTTCATCACCCGCTCGTACTGGCCGGTGGCGTGCGCGTCCAGGTAGGCCAGCCGGTTCGACGACCGGATCTCGGTGGTCTGGCGGGCCCACAGCTCGTGCGGAAACCCGGTCGGCCCGTCGGGCGTCAGCATGTCCGCGCCGGCGGTGAAGTCGCAGTGGCCGTCGGACTTGAAGCAATTCAGGATGGTGCGCGTCTCCAGCTGGTTGGGGCCGTCCAGCGGGAACAACGTGGTCGCGGTGTTGCTGGCCGCGCCGGCGACCGGGCCGGGCAGGAACGTCAGCGCCGATCCGACCACGGCAAACCCGGTTATCAGCCGCTTCATGCTGCTCCCCTCTCGGTTCGCCAACCCTAACGGTGAACCTAACCCCACCACTACTCGTCGTAGGTGACTTCTACCGAATCAGATTCCGGGTGAGATTGACAGGCCAGAATCAGGCCGTCGTCGAGGTCCTGTTGCTCGAGCACGTCGTTGACCTCCATGCTCACCTTTCCGCTGCGCAGGGTGCACGCACACGCACCGCAATGGCCCTCGCGGCAGGAGAACGGCGCATCCAAACCTTTCGCGAGCAACACGTCGAGCAGCTTGGCGTTGCGCGGCCACGACACGGTGTGGGTTTCACCGTCCAGCTGCACCACCGCAGTGGCCGGCGGCTCGTCGCCCGGGGCGGTGTCTTCGATCTTCACCGCCGCGAACGGGTCGGAGTCCAGCGACTTGAACACCTCGATATGGACTTGCGGCGCAGGAACTTTCAGTGAATCCAGCGCTTCGCGGGCGGCGTCCATGAAGGGGCCGGGCCCGCAGATGTACACGGGCCGATCGGTATAGGGGGCGGCGAGCTTGGCCAGCGCGGTCACGCTGGGCATGCCCTGCAGCGATTCCAGCCAGTGCACCACCGTGAGCCGGTCGGGATATTTGGCCGACAGGTCGCGCAGCGCGTCGGAGAAGATCACCGACCGGTCATCGCGATTGGCATAGAGCAGCGTCACCTGGCCGCTGCCCTCGGCGAGGGCCGACTTGCAGATCGACATGATCGGGGTGATCCCGCTGCCCGCGGCCATCAACAGGAAGTCGTCGTCGAGCGTCTTCGGCACGAAGTTGCCCGACGGCGCCAGCACGTGGATCCGCATGCCCGCCCGCGCGTGCTCGCACAGCCAGTTCGACGCGTATCCGTCGGCGGTCCGTTTGATCGTGACGGTCAGCGCGTCGTCGGTGAACGGCGAGCTGCACAGCGAGTAGCAGCGGGCCACCGATCCGGTGCGCTCGCTGGGAACGCGCAACGTCAAGAACTGGCCCGGGGCATAGCGCAGCCGTTCGGGCGGGATGTCGGGGTCGCCCGGCTCATCGGGCACCGCGAACACCAGCGACCGCGCGTCGTCCGTTTCGGCAACGACCTCGGCGATCTGCAGTTCAAGGACGTGGTCACCGAGCGGCTCGTCGAGATTGGCCTCGGCCAAGACCCATCCTCCCTCTCGTTACAACTAGAACATGTTACAGAAAAGCGGATTCGTATCGCTACCAGCCGCAGGAATACCCTGCTCGACACAAATCGGAACGTGTTCTAGTCTCTGGTGTAAGTCCGCTGAATAAGTTTGGCCCAGGAGGCAAACCTAGTGACGTCCATTCAACAACGCGACGCGCAGTCGGTTTTGGCTGGCATCGATGATCTGCTGCCGCGGATTCGGGAGCGCGCCCAGGCGACGGAGGATTTGCGGCGGCTGCCCGACGAAACCGTTCAGGATCTGCAGGACGTCGGCTTCTTCACCCTGCTCCAGCCCGAGCAGTGGGGTGGGCTGCAATGCGATCCCGGCCTGTTCTACGAGGCGGTACGGCGGCTGGCCAGCGCCTGCGGTTCCACCGGATGGGTGAGCTCCATCATCGGCGTGCACAACTGGCACCTGGCGCTGTTCGACCAGCAGGCCCAGGAGGAAGTCTGGGGCGACGACCCGAACGTGCGGGTCTCGTCGTCGTACGCGCCGATGGGCGCGGGTGTGGTGACCGACGGGGGATATCTGGTCAACGGTTCCTGGAACTGGTCGTCGGGATGTGACCACGCCACGTGGGCCTTCCTCGGCGGTCCGGTGATCAAGGACGGCCGTCCGGTCGACTTCGGCAGCTTCCTGATCCCGCGCAGCGAGTACCGCATCGACGACGTCTGGCATGTCGTCGGCTTGCGCGGCACCGGCAGCAACACCGTGGTCGTCAAGGATGTCTTCGTGCCCCGGCACCGGTTCCTGTCCTACAAGGCGATGAACGACGGCACCGCCGGCGGGTACCAGACCAACACCGCCCCGGTCTACAAGATGCCTTGGGGCACAATGCACCCCACCACCATCTCCGCGCCGATCGTCGGCATGGCCTACGGCGCGTACGACGCGCACGTGGAGCATCAGGGCAAGCGGGTGCGCGCAGCGTTCGCCGGGGAGAAGGCGAAGGACGATCCGTTCGCCAAGGTGCGCATCGCCGAGGCTGCCAGCGATATCGACGCGGCCTGGCGCCAGTTGAGCGGCAACGTCGCCGACGAGTACGCGTTGTTGTCCGCGGGCAAGGAGATCCCGTTCGAGCTGCGCGCCCGCGCCCGCCGCGACCAGGTGCGTGCGACCGGACGTGCGATCGCTTCCATCGACCGGCTGTTCGAGGCTTCCGGGGCCACTGCGCTCGGCAACGACCAACCGGTGCAACGGTTCTGGCGCGACGCGCACGCCGGCCGGGTGCACGCCGCCAACGATCCCGAGCGGGCTTACCAGATCTTCGGGAACAACGAGTTCGGGTTGCCGCCGGGCGACACGATGGTCTAGCCGTGACGGCTACCGAAGAGCTGACGTTCGAGTCCACCTCGCGGTTCGCCGAAGTCGACGTCGACGGACCGCTGAAGCTGCACTACCACGAGGCCGGGGTCGCCAACGACCAAACCGTGGTGCTGCTGCACGGCGGCGGCCCCGGCGCTGCCAGTTGGACGAACTTCTCGCGCAACATCCCGGTGCTGGCGCAGCGGTTCCATGTGCTGGCCGTCGATCAGCCCGGTTACGGGCTATCCGACAAGCGCGCCGAGCACGGGCAGTTCAACCACTACGCCGCGCGGGCGCTCAAGGGGCTGTTCGACCAGCTCGAGCTGGGACGCGTTCCGCTGGTGGGCAATTCGCTTGGCGGGGGCACCGCGGTGCGGTTCGCCCTCGACTACCCGGACCGGGCCGGCCGACTGGTGTTGATGGGACCCGGCGGGCTCAGCATCAACCTGTTCGCCCCCGATCCGACCGAGGGCGTCAAGCGGCTGGGGAAGTTCTCGGTCGAACCCACCCGGGAAAACCTCGAGGCGTTCCTGCGGGTCATGGTCTACGACCAGAAGCTCATCACGCCGGAGCTGATCGACGAGCGGTTCGCGCTGGCCAGCACGCCGGAATCGCTGACGGCGACCCGGGCGATGGGAATGTCGTTCGCGGGGGCCGACTTCGAGCTCGGGATGATGTGGCGCGAGGTGCACCGGCTGCGCCAGCCCGTGTTGTTGATCTGGGGCCGCGAGGACCGGGTCAACCCGCTGGACGGCGCGCTGGTCGCGCTGAAGACCATTCCGCGTGCGCAGCTCCACGTTTTCGGGCAGTGTGGACATTGGGCGCAGGTGGAGAAGTTCGACGAGTTCAACAAGTTGACCGTTGATTTCCTGGGAGGTGCGTGATGAGCATCCGATCGCTGGGCTACCTGCGCATCGAGGCCACCGACATGGCGGCCTGGCGTGAGTACGGCCTCAAGGTGCTCGGCATGGTCGAGGGCAGCGGCACTACCGAGGGCGCGCTGTACCTGCGCATGGACGATTTCCCGGCCCGGCTGGTGATCGTGCCCGGCGAGCGCGACCACCTCATGGAGGCCGGCTGGGAATGCGCCAATGCCGAAGGGCTGCAAGAGATTCGGGGCCGGCTCGACGTCGAGGGCGTGCCCTACAAGGAGGCCACCGCGGCCGAGCTGGCGGACCGCCGCGTCGTCGAGATGATCCGGTTCGCCGACCCGTCCGGCAACTGCCTGGAGGTCTTCCACGGCGTCGCACTGGAGCACCGCCGCGTGGTGAGCCCGTACGGGCACAAGTTCGTCACCGGCGAGCAGGGCCTGGGCCACGTGGTGTTGTCCACCCGCGACGACGACGAGGCCTTGCACTTCTACCGTGACGTGCTCGGCTTCAAGTTGCGCGACTCCATGCGGATGCCGCCCCAGCTGGTCGGTCGACCCGCCGACGGTGCGCCCGCGTGGCTGAGGTTCTTCGGTTGCAACCCGCGTCACCACAGTCTGGCCTTCCTGCCGCTGCCGACGCCGAGCGGCATCGTGCACCTGATGATGGAGGTCGAGAACTCCGACGACGTCGGGCTCTGCCTCGACCGGGCGTTGCGCCGCAAGGTGCCCATGTCGGCCACGCTTGGCCGGCATGTCAACGACCTGATGCTGTCCTTCTACATGAAGACACCCGGCGGGTTCGACGTCGAATTCGGCTGCGAGGGAAGGCAAGTCGAGGATAACGACTGGGTCGCCCGGGAAAGCACGGCCGTCAGCCTGTGGGGCCACGACTTCACGGTCGGCGCCCGCGGATAGTCATGTCTGCGCCGATCGATCCGCGGTCCTTCCGGCAGGTGCTGGGTCAGTTCTGCACCGGCATCACCATCATCACCACGGTGCACGACGACGTCCCTATCGGCTTCGCCTGCCAGTCGTTCGCGGCGTTGTCGCTGGACCCGCCGCTGGTGTTGTTCTGCCCCACCAAGGTGTCGCGGTCCTGGCAGGCCATCGAGGCCAGCGGCCGGTTCTGCGTCAACGTGCTGACCGAGAAGCAGAAGCACGTTTCCGCGCGATTCGGATCGAAGGAGCCCGACAAGTTCGCCGGAATCGACTGGCACGCTTCCGAACTCGGCTCACCGATCATCGACGGGTCGCTGGCCTACATCGACTGCACGGTGGCGTCGGTGCACGACGGCGGCGACCACTTCGTGGTATTCGGCGCGGTCCAGTCGCTGTCGGAGGCGCCAAAGATCAAGCCGCGCCCGCTGCTGTTCTATCGCGGGGAATACACCGGGATCGAACCGGACAAGACCACACCGGCCCAGTGGCGCGACGACCTGGAGGCGTTCCTCACCGCCACCACCCAGGACACCTGGCTCTAAACGTTCGCGCGGGCCGGGGCATCGCCCGCTTCGCGGATGTGGCGGCGTTGTCCTCCCTTGACATTTCGCGCCAACGAATCGTCGCAAGCGGTCGATGCGCCCGGCCCGGCATTGTGGGCTACCCGATGGCTCGCTGAGGGGGCGATCCAGCCGGTAGCCCAG
>NZ_LZKF01000087.1:0-10147 GCF_001672665.1 Mycobacterium sp. E2238
AACGGGGAAGTGTTAAAACTGTCGACCTCATCGTTAAAAAGCCGTAAACGGCTGTAACCCTGCCCCTTTCGGCCGGGCGCGGTCGGGGCGAAGGATCACCGTTCACAGGGTTTAGGAGGCCAACGGTGATCAAGCAAGCCATCGTGGGCGCCGCGGTGGTGTTTCTCGTCGCCGGCTGCTCGCCACGAACACACACCAGCGGCAGCGGGACCACAACGACAACGCCGCACGCTCAGGTCGTGCGCGGATGGGTCCAACTGACCGAGGACCACATGCAAGACCTGGGTATCGCCATGGGCAAGGCCACCTATGCCATCGGCAATAAGGACTACGCCAGTCTGGGAGCGGCCTGCCACGAGGGCCATGACGCGGCAAGTTTCCTCCAGGGCCATCTGCCTTCCCCCGACAAAGAACTCACCGACGCACTGCAAGCCAGTCTCGATGATTTCGACGCCGCGTCCCACTTCTGCGTCGCCGCGGTCGAGGACAACGATGCGAACGAGGCCCGGCACGCGGGTGAGTTCATGAACTCTGCCGAGGGGCATCTCTCGACCGCCACCGCCGTCCGCGATCGCATCGTCAACGGGCAGGGATAGGTCCGCTCCGGGCGCTCCTGCCTGCCGGCGCGCTGTGTGGGAGAAGCGACAAAGGGTCCGACGCGGGAGGACCTTGGCCCCTACCTCCAGTTCGAGGTCAGGACCACAGTGAGATCACACGATTTGGGGCAACCGAGAGAGGACGAGGAAATGAATCGCGAAGTGAGCAAATTCTTCTGCGGAGCGTTCGCCGGAATCGCCTATGCGCACGCGGGTTACGCCATCGCCGCATCCGCCGGCATCATCGACGAGCCCATCTTCCTCGGAAGGAAATGGGGCGTCGGCTTCATGTGGACGGAGGCCGTTGTCTATACCGCGATCAGCGCCGCCCTCGGTTACGCCGGATGGCGTACCCAACCCCTCGACATGCGAGCGGTAAGCGCGCCGGAGACGAACGGACAGACCGAGCAGGCTGTGAGCGCCGCGAAGGTGCCTCTGTCGACGCCGAGTTGATCGTTTCCGACGCGCAGAAGGAGACCGCAGAGGGTATGGACGGTCGTCTCGGGAAGTGGTTGGCGATCTGTGCTGTCCCGCTGTTGGCCGCCGTGCCGTTCTCCTCGGCGTCAGCATCAGCAGATCCAGTCGATGATGCTTTCATCGCGTCGTTGGTGAACTACGGGATCGAAGTGCGTGACAGCGACACCGCGATCGCGATGGCCCACCGGGTGTGCACGGGATTCGACAACAACGCGAATGCGAGCGTTCTGGCGTTGAAGGTGATGCGCGATACCGATCTCACGAGGAGGGAATCCGGCTACTTCGTTGGCCTCTCCGTGGCCGCCTATTGCCCGCAGTACCGGGGGCAGATGGACAGTTCGCTGATCTGGCTGATCCCGGGTCCGCCGCTGATGTGAACACGGAGGCATGCCGTCGGCAAGCCCAACGACGCGAGGCGCAGTAAGTTGGTCGCGACCCCACCGCGAAGGAGCCGCGCCGAAGTGACCGACGATCCGCGGGGTGACGGTGTCTCCCGGCAATACGATCGGTGGGAGTATCCGCCCCCGGTAGCCGATCTCGCGGGGTGGACCAAGAATCACTGGGATTGGTTCGATCCTTTTTGGGCGCACCGCGTCCTTTGGCCTAACCGGGAGTACAAGCCGGACCTCGACATTCTCATCGCGGGTTGCGGCACCTTCCAGGCGGCCGTTTTCGCCTTCATGAATCGCGCCGCCAAGGTGGTCGCGATCGACGTCAGCCGGTCAGCGCTGAAGCACCAGCAGTATTTGAAGGACAAGCACGGCCTGGACAACCTGGAATTGCATCTGCTTCCCATCGAAGAGGTGTCGACGCTGTCCCGCGACTTCGACCTCATCGTGTCCACCGGCGTCCTGCACCACATGGCGGACCCACTGGCCGGGCTCAAAGCGCTTGGCGGCTGCCTGCGCACTGATGGGGCGCTCGGCGTCATGCTTTACGCGAAGTACGGCCGGATCGGGGTCGACATGCTCGAATCGGCGTTCCGCGACCTCGGGCTGAAGCAGGATGACACTTCGGTCCAAATGGTCAAAGAGGCGATCGCGGTGCTGCCCGCCGACCACCCGGTTCGCCCCTACCTCAACGGCGCCCGCGACCTGCTGTCCGACGGTGCCCTGGTCGACACCTTCCTGCACAGTCGCCAGCGCACTTACACCGTCGAAGAATGCCTGGACCTGGTCGGCTCCGCCGGACTGGCATTCCAGGGCTGGTTTCACAAAACGCCGTACTATCCGCACGCCTTCGTCGCGCCGGCGAGCCAGTTCCAGGCGATGCTGAACCAACTACCCGACATCAAACTCTGGTCTGTGATGGAACGCCTGCAGCCGGCGAATGCCACCCACTTCTTCATCGCCTGCCGCCCGGAACGTCCGAAAGAGCATTACGCAATCGATTTCTCGACGGACGGGGCGCTTGACTACGTTCCGCTACTGCGGACGGCCTGCCTGCTGTCCGGCGACGAGATTCATTTGCCCGGCACGAAGCTGAAGCTCAACCCGGCTCAGCTGCCGTTCGTTCAGCTGGTCGACGGCCGTCGCGCGATCCGGGAGATCATCGAGTCCGTGGCACAGCGCGGCGACGTCGGTCCGGAAAACGCCCTTCTGGTAAGGGAATTCGGGCGCACGCTGTTCCAGTCGCTGTGGCGCCTCGATTTTCTGGCGATGGCGTTGAACACCAACCCATCCCGTTAGTTGTCGGCCTTTGCCGTCAGAAGACCCTGACGCAACGCAACAATCGCGTGTGCGGCCCGGTTGGCCGTTGCGGTGTAGCCTTCCAAATCCGCTGCGCTCTCGGCGTTTTCGGCCAGGGTGCGGGACAGTCGCGCCGTGTCCTTCAAGTTGCGGATCGCCGCCCAAACCGCCGCCTCAAGCTCGTCGCCGTAAGCGACCAGCAGCGACTGGGCCGTCCACGCGTGACCGACCTGGCAGCGGTATCCGTTGTCGTTAACGGCGATCAGAGCGCCGTTGCAGCTCGGGCAGGTGTACCCGGTCGGCGGCCCCAGATCCTCGATACCCACGGACGCGGCGAACTGGCTGTCCATCGCGATCTGATTCTCCAGCTCGAGTTGACCGTCCGGGTCGGCCGCCGGCTCTTCGACGTCGCGATCGGCCAGCTGCGCCAGCAAGCTACCGATCTCCTTGGCCGTCGCGGTGTGATCCGCCACGCCGGCCCTCATGGCGTTCTTCGGCAGGTCGGGAAACAGAGCGTCAGTCGGTTCCTGAACCACGGTGATTCCTCCTTTGGCCTTGATCGCGCGCAGCCCGGCGACGCCGTCGTCAAGCAGTCCCGACATCAGGACACCGATGGCGCGCGGGCCGTAGTCCAGCGCGACGGACCGGAAAAGCGCGTCGATCCCCGGTCGTCGACCGCTCTCCCACGGGCCATCCGCCAGCGCCACCCGGTGGTCGCGGGCCAGCAGATGGTGGTCGGGTACGGCGGCGTATATCCGCCCGGCCTCCAGGACAGCGCCGTCGACCGCCGCGAACGCCGGCAACGGGCCGCTTCGGTCGAGAATCTGGGCCAGCAGGGAAGGCCCGCCCCGGCTCATGTGGATGACGATCATGACGGCGAACGGGAAATCCGGCGGCATCCCCGCCGCCAACTCGCACAGCGCTTCGATGCCGCCGGCGGATGCGCCGACCGCCACCACGCCTTCGGCCGGTGTCGCCGCGCGTTCCATGGCCTCAACCTTGACCCAGATGAACGCTGACGCCAAGGGTCATAAGCCCTCTCCTGCCCGCGGCGGCGCGTCGGGAAACCCTTGGTGGCGCGGCGATCACAGCGAGGGGAGGGGCCGCACCATTCACGTCTTGGCTCTGCGGACCAAATTTTGGGCCTGCCGCTGACGGCGCGTGGAACCGCCACTCATACACTGGCCACTCGTGGGCATGCTGTCTGGTCTTGCGCCGTGGATCGCTTACTGGGTGCTGGTCGGTAACGTCCCGTTCCCTGCCTCGGCGTTGGCGGGGCTGGCGATCGCAGCCATTGCGATGGTGGTCGGGAGCCTCACCGGCAAACCCGAGCGGACGTTCGAAATCGGTTCTGCCGCCGTATTTGTGGTGCTCACCGGTCTGACTTTCGCGCGGGATGAGTGGTTCGCCCAGCGGTGGATGCTGCCGCTCAGCGTCGCCGGGTTCCTCGTGGTGACCCTGGCCGGAACGCTGACCGGCAAGCCGTTCGTGCGCGCGTTCGTGGCCGCGGAACAACCCGCCGACGTCACCAAGACCGAGCTATTCGGAAGGGTCGTCAGCGTCCTGAGCTGGATCTGGGTGGGAACGGCGACGGGCATGACGGTGTCGTCGGCGATCCCGCCGATCGTGCGCGGTGACGCCACCACCCTGGACACCAAGACCCCGTTGTCGTACGTGTGTTACTGGCTTATCCCGTTCACGCTATTGGCCCTGGCGGCACTGGCATCGCGGTTCCTGCCCGAGCGGATGCTGGCCGGCATCGACGATGTCGCGCGAGAAACCTCGTTCGTCGCGTACGACGAGGCCACCATCGACGAGCTGTACTTCCTCGCCCAGGAACACGCGAACCGGGAGGTCGGCCCCGGCAAGGAGGCCTACAACGTCAAGGTCGGGGGCATGGGCACCCCGTTGACCGGGGATGAGTCCCGCAAGTCGTGGCCCTCGACCTACAAGGTGCGCGACAAACGGCGCTGAACGCGCGAGGGTGTCCGATACGTTGGTTGCGGCCAACCACGGAGCCCCAAAGGAGTTGCGATGAACGCGCTCAGCCCAGACGCCATCCGGGCGGAAACCATCACCATCACCGGCCACGGCGGCGACGAGATTGAGGCGTACCGGGCCATGCCGCTCGCCGAGGGGTCGCGCGGCGGAGTCGTGTGGATCCATCACATGCCCGGCTACGACCGCGAAACCAAGGAGTTCGTCCGTCGACTCGCCGTCAGCGGTTACCATGCCGTGGCCCCGAACCTCTATTCGCGCGAGGCACCCGGTGCGTCGCCCGACGACGCGGCGGCGGCGGCACGGGCCGCCGGCGGTGTGCCCGACGAGCGGCTGGTCGGCGACGTCGCGGGTGCGGTCGAGCACCTGCGTTCCCTGCCGGGAGCCAACGGGAACTTCGGCGTCATCGGGCACTGCTCGGGCGGGCGGCACGCCTACCTGGCGGCGTGCTCGCTGCCGTTCGACGCCGCGGTGGACTGCTACGGCGCCTTCATCGTCGAGGATCCGCCGGAGGGCATGCCCAAGGCCATGAAGCCGATCCTGCAGCTGGCGCCGAACCTGAGCTGCCCGCTACTCGGCCTGTTCGGGCTCGACGACCGCTTCCCGGCGCCGCCCGCGGTGGCCGCCCTGGACGAGGAGCTGACCAGGCTGAACAAGCCGCACGAGTTCCACTCCTACCAGGGCGCGGGACACTCGTTCTTCTCCGTCGACCGGCCCGCCTACCGGCCGGAGGCGGCCGTGGACGGCTGGCGGCGCATCGACGACTTCTTCGCCGCCCAGCTGAAAGGTTAGGTTCCGCCCCCCATGTGCACCTATCTCACCGAACACGTCGGAATCGACGGCAGTGGCAAGGGCGCCACGGGGTGGTTCGGCGCCAGCCGCGCGACGGTCTACGTCGATCACCCCGTCCACGCGCCCTACGGCCACACCGTCAACATCGACGTGATCAACCCCGAACTCGGGCCGTCGGCGCGGGTGGCGCTGGAACTCACCGAGGAGAGCGCGCTGGCGCTGGCCGACGCCATCCGCAAGGCGATCGCCCATGCGCCGGCCGGGCTCGCGTCCAAGGACCAGGCGTGACCGCCGACCGGGACCACCCGCAGATGGCCGCTGAGCGCGGCAGGGTCGAGCCCGCGCCGCGCCGGGTGCGTGGCTACCTCGGGGACGCGCTGGTCTTCGACACCACGGCGGCCCTGTATGTGTGGGAGGTCCCGTACTACCCGCAGTACTACATCCCGCTGGCCGATGTCCGTGCGGAGTTCCTGCACGACGAAAACCATTCGCAGAAAGTGCAATTCGGTCCGTCGCGGTTACACTCCCTAGTGGGTGCCGGGGAGACCCATCCGTCGGCCGCGCGCGTGTTCGATACCGACGGTGGCGGCTCGGTGGCCGGAATGGTGCGATTCGAATGGAATCCGTTGCGGTGGTTCGAGGAAGACGAACCGATCTACGGCCACCCGCGCAATCCGTATTCGCGGGTTGACGCGCTGCGCTCACACCGACATGTTCGGGTGGAGCTGGACGGAATAGTGCTGGCCGACACCAGGTCTCCGGTTCTGCTGTTCGAAACTGGTTTGCCCACAAGGTATTACATCGACCCGACTGACATCGCGTTCGCGCATCTGGAACCCAGCTCCACGCAGACGCTGTGCCCGTACAAGGGCGTCACGTCGGGTTACTGGTCGGTACGGTCGGGTGATGCCCTGCATCCGGACCTGGCCTGGACGTATCACTACCCGTTGCCCGCGGTCGGCCAGATCGCCGGTCTGGTGGCGTTTTACAACGAAAAGCTGGACATCTTCGTCGACGGGGGTGCACTGCCCCGGCCACGCACCCAATTCAGTTAGCCGACGCGGTGTGATCTTTCCCTCTTCGCGCCCGGACCCTGAGAATTTCTTAATCCGGACAACTCCACCGCGCTGACCGGGGACGTTAGCGACGAACGCGAAATCCGCCGGAAGCGCGTTTGCGTCAGTTTCGCTACGGGTAAGCGACTGCGATACAGCGTAATTGAAAGCCTGAGCAGAACCTGAGTGCGCGGGGTGACGTAGCTAACGTCGGGGGACTTCATTAGTTTTGACGCGATTTTTGGCCGGTAGACTCGCAAAACCAGTCGCGTCAGCGCCTTTCGGTGCTGAGATCCTCCTGGATCCGGCGGCCGAATTGTCGCGCAAGTCCCGGCGAGTTCGCCTCCGCGCCGACAACATAGCAAAGGCGGTGCAGCGTGAGCGGTGTCAACGACCGCAAGGCCTTCCAGGACGATCGAGACGAGCGGGTGTTCAGGTTCGACGACGTCCTGGTCGTCCACATCCCGGTGCGAAACGGTCCGATCAGCGACATCGGAGTCAGCCCCGACGGCACTCGGCTGGTGGTGGCGAATCACGGCCGCGACACGATATCGATCATCGACATCGACGCGCGTCGGGTGGTGCAGACCATCGGCGTCAACGAACCGTTCGCGATAGCCGTGAGCGGCGGGGCCTCCCCCCGCGCCTACATCAGCACCGCGTCCTTCTCGTATGACTCCATCGACGTCGTCGACCTCACCACGAACGCGCGAATCGCGACCCATCCGCTGGCCGACAGCGTGAGCGATCTGGCCGTGAGTGCCGACGGGAGGTTCGTCTACGCCAGCCGGAACGGCGCCCACGGCGCCGATGTTTCGGTCGTGGACACCACCACGGACGACTTGCAGGTGATCGAACTCGCCGCCACGCCCGGCACGACCGCGGACTGCGTGCGCCTCAGCCCCGACGGACGCCACCTGTACGCGGCCACCAACGGGCCGTCCGGTGGCGAGCTCGTCGTCATCGAAACTGGGTCGCGGGCCGACATCGTCGGCGCCTACGAGCTGGGTTTGCCGATCCGCGACGTCGCGCTGAGCGACGACGGCGCCACGGCCTATGTGGCCAGTTGTGGCCCCGTCGTCGGCGCGGTGCTCGACGTCATCGACACCCGGGCCCGCAAGATCACCGGGACCCGCAAGCTCAGCGAGCTCGCCGGTCCGCTCACTCGTTTGTCGCTCAGCCGCGATGGCCGCCGCGCCTACCTGGTCAGCGACGACCACGTCGCCGTGGTCTGCACGCGAACCCACGACGTCATCGGCGACATCGCGGCGGCGAACGGCCCGTCCTGCGTGGTCGAGAGCTCCGACGGCAGGTACCTCTACATCGCCGGTCATTCCGGAGTGGTCACCGTCGTGCCGATCGCCGCGGGCGGGGGACCGGCTGAGGCATCGACCGCTCGGCTGCCCGCACTGGCTCAGCGGGAACCCGTACTCGCCTAGGGTGATCGCCGACGCCGGCGCCGAACTCGGGCTTAGGGTGGAGGCTGCCGGCGGCGGCTCATCGCCTCCGGCCCGGGATGCGGCCACGCCGCGTCTCGACGGTTGATATCAGGCGAACGCTGCGCCGGGATCCAAAGGCGGTACCTCAATGGACAGCACGATGCAGGACTTTCCGTTGACGATCACCGCGATCATGCGGCACGGCTGCGGTCTGCACGGCGAGCGCACGGTCACCACCGCCACCGAGGATGGCTATCGGCAGATCAGCTACCGCGAACTCGGTCACGACGCCGCTCGGCTGGCGAACGGATTGCGCCGCCTCGGCATCGACGGGGACCAGCGGGTGGCGACGTTCATGTGGAACAACGCCGAACACCTGACCACCTACCTCGCGGTGCCGTCGATGGGCGCCGTGTTGCACACCCTCAACATCCGCCTCTTCGCCGAGCAGATCGCCTACGTCGCCAACGAAGCCGAAGACCAGGTGGTGCTGGTCGATATGTCGCTGGCCAAGCTGCTCGCCCCGGTGCTGGGCGACCTCAAGACCGTGCACACCGTGATCGCGGTGGGGGAGGGTGACATCGCCCCGTTCGAGGGGTCGGACAAGACCGTGCTGCGGTATGCCGACGTGCTCGCGGGGGAATCCACCGAGTTCGACTGGCCGCAGATCGACGAGAAGTCCGCAGCCGCGATGTGCTACACCAGCGGCACCACCGGAAACCCGAAAGGTGTTGTCTACAGCCACCGTTCGAGCTACTTGCACACCATGGCGGCCTGCACCACCAATGGCATCGGCGTGGGTTCCATCGACAGTGTGCTGCCGATCGTGCCGATGTTCCACGCCAACGCGTGGGGCCTGCCCTACGCCGCCCTGATGGCCGGCTCCGACCTCGTCTTGCCCGACCGCCACCTCGACGCGCGGTCGCTGATTCGCATGGTGGAAGACCAGCGGCCGACCGTGGCGGGCGCGGTGCCCACCATCTGGAACGACGTCCTGCATCGGCTGGAGGAAGAACCCGGACACGACATGTCGTCGTTGCGGCTGGTGGTCTGCGGGGGCTCGGCCGTTCCGGTGTCGCTGATGCGCACCTTCGAGGAGAACCACGGCGTTCAGATCCGGCAATTGTGGGGCATGACGGAAACGTCCCCGATGGCCACCATGGCCTGGCCCCCGCCGGGAACCCCGGAGGACCAGCACTGGGCGTTCCGCGCCACCCAGGGCCAACCGGTTTGCGGCGTGGAGATGCGGATCGTCGACGACGAAGGCCAGGTGCTGCCGAACGACGGTGAGGCCGTGGGCGAGGTGGAAGTCCGCGGCCCGTGGATCGCCGGCTCGTACTACCTGACGGCCGACGACTCAAAGTTCGACTCCGGCTGGTTGCGCACCGGCGACGTCGGACGGCTCGACGAACGGGGTTTCGTCACCCTGACCGACCGGGCCAAGGACGTCATCAAGTCCGGTGGCGAGTGGATCTCATCGGTCGAGCTGGAGAACAACTTGATCGGGCACCCACATGTGGTCGAGGCCGCGGTGGTCGGCGTGCCCGACGAGCGGTGGCAGGAGCGGCCGCTGGCCGTCGTGGTGGCCAAGGAGGGCACCACCGTCAGCGCCGAGGACCTGCGAAAGTTCCTCGCTGAGAAGGTGGTTCGCTGGTGGCTGCCCGAGCGGTGGGCATTCGTCGAGGAGATTCCGCGCACCAGCGTCGGCAAGTACGACAAGAAGGCCATCCGCGCGCGCTACGCCGAGCATGGCTACTGGGTGGTCGAGGCCCGGGACTGAGGGCGAGTCTCCGCGAATAACCCAGGGCAGGAAGGAGCCTCATGCCCCAGCCCCTCGTCGTCGAACGATCGCACGTGGTGGCCGTCGCGCCCGACGCGGCGTTTCACGGCACCCTGCCCATCCCGCTGCCCGAGATCTTCGGCCGGTGGTATGGGCCGATACCGCCGATCAAGGAGGTGCGGAGCCAGACCGGCGCCTGGGATGCGGCGGGTCAGAGCCGCACCATCATCCTGGCCGGCGGCGGCAGCGCGCGCGAAGACCTGACCAGCGTCGACCCGCCGCGATCGTTCGGCTACCGGCTCACCCAGATCCACGGTCCGAT
>NZ_LZKF01000088.1:0-50222 GCF_001672665.1 Mycobacterium sp. E2238
GCCCAGCAGCGCCTGGCCGTCGTCGGCAAGACGATCAACGACCTGTTCGGCGCGGTCACCATCGTCATCCCCGGCGGCTCCTACACCCTGGCCACCGAGCACAGCCCCTTGCCGCTGGCGCTGCACAACGGCCTCTCCGTCCCCATCCGGGTGCGGCTGCAGGTGGACGCCCCGCCCGGGTTGACGATGGTGACCGCGCCGAACAGGTCGTTGATCGTCTTGCCGACGACGGCCAGGCGCTGCTGGGCCATTCCGTTGCGGGTGTCGGGCGGTTCGGATTGGCTCAGCGCGCGCAGCATGTCTTCGCGCAGCGGCGCCGTGTACTGGATGCCGGTCAGCCCGGTGCGCTCGTCGGTGCTCAGCGCGGAGGTCAGGCCCCACAGCCTGCCGACCTGGCCGGCCACCGCGGCGGTCACGTCGTCGCCGAATCGGCCGCGCGCCGAGGTGTAGGCCCCGGCCGGCTCGGACTGCTCGGCGCGGGTCGAGGCCTCGGTGATTACCGCCGGCAGCGGTCGCGGTACCGCAAGACCGGACCGGATGGTGGTGGTGAGCGCGGTCAAGATCACGTGTGCGTCGTCGGCCTGCAAGTTCCACGTCGCGGGCGGGACCAGGATCTGGGTGCGGGGCGCGTCATCGTGGCGCAAGGCGTGCCAGAACATGGAGCCCAAGGCGTCCTGGCGGCGTGCGGTCACCGAGTCATGCGCGAGCCGAACCGTCAGCGACGAGTCCAGGTAGGTGGGGACGGCGGGGGAGCTTCCCGCCCCCGCCAGCGCGGCGCCCACCGCCGGGTCGAACGGCGCGACCACGACTTGGGGGGACAGCCGTCGCGGCGCGGTGTCGACGGTGGCCTCGGCGGAGCCCTGCGCGTCCGCGGCGGACAAGTCGGCGGCGGCGATGGCGACGGAGCTTTCGTTGGCGCCGATCAGGTTGACCGCGCGGTTGGTCAGCGGGCCGTCTGGCAGCAGCGTGGCGCCGCGGACGGAGGCCACGTCCAGGATGCGGTCGACGATGCTGTTGACATCGGTGGTGGCGGTGGCGCTCAGGCCTCGGTCGTTGACGCGTTGCAGGGCGTCCAGGTCGGCTTGCGCGTAGGGAAGCGGCGCCACGCAGGTGCGGTGCGCGAGGGCGCGCAGCCGGTTGAGCCACTCGGCCGCGGCGGCCTGTCCGGCGCCCGGATGGGTCGGGGTGCCCGGAAGTTGCGCGGGGCCCTCGGGCGAATCGGACACCACGTAGCCCGCGGTCATCGCGTTGACGGTGACGAGCAGGTCGGGGTCGACGGCCAGGCACAGCGCCCGGCCGACCGCGCCGTCCGGGTCGACGTCGTGGCTGGTGGCGACCTCGGCCGCGGACAGCAAGATGTCGAGCCGGCCGCCGCTGGCCAGGGAGGTGGCCAGGTCGTCGTCGACCAGGCGCACGGGAATGGTGCCGCCGGGCACGCCGGGCGCCAGCCGGGGCCGGTCGGCCAGCGGCCACAACATGGTGATCCACACGGGTTTGGAGGTGTCGGGCGCGACGGCGGAGCCCAGGTCGCCGGCCTGGTCGGGGGGCACGCCGACCACGGGCAGTAGGAACCGCGCGTTGTCGAGGCGGGCGGGGGCGCCGTAGTCGGGTGTGCCGTTGACGTTGACCAGGACCGGGTAGATGCCGGGCTTCTCGATCCCCAAGGACTGTTTGGTCAACGAGCGCAGCGGCGCCGACAGGGTGAAGCCGGCTTCTTGCCCGCGTTGCAGTTCGGGAGCGACCGTGAGGAAATCGGCGGCCGGTTGGTATCCGTCGGTGTCGCCGTCCAGGGTGGTCCGCAAGCCCGTGGACGCGGTGATCGCGCCCGCGTGTTCGAGGCGGACCATGACGTCGCGGACGGGGCGGTCGCCGATGTTGGTCACCATGCCGCTGACGGTGACGACGGGTTGGCTGGACGTGGTGACCACGTCTGGGGTGACTTGGTCGATGCGGACGCGCACGAACGGCGTCACGCCCGGCTCGCCGGCAGCCGCGCGCGGCATGACGGGTGCGGTGAGCATCGCGAACCCGGCCACGATGCCGATCACCGCCGCGAGGCGTAACAAGCAGAGTCGCGGCGCCGTCACGGCCCTGGCCCGTGGCCGTTCTTCCGGCTGGTCGCCGGCTTGTCGGCATGCCGGGTGCGCGAGTGCGTCTGCGGGCGGCGCCGGGGAGAGGTGGGTGGCAGCGGTGGCAGGGCGGCGGGGCCGTGGTTTTGCAGTTTGTCGATCAGCTCGTGGGCCACTCGGGCCAGCCGACGTTCGTCGGCGTAGGCCAGCTTCGACGGCAGCTCGTGCATCGGCACCCAGGCCACCTCGGCCACTTCGAGGTCCTCGTCGGACAACTCGCCGCCGGAGAAGCGCATCAAATAGTGGTGCACGGTCTTGTGGACCCGGCGGCCGTCGGTGACGAACCAGTAGTCGATGCGCCCGAGCGCGGCCAGCACGCTGCCGCGGATGCCGGTCTCCTCGGCGACTTCTCTTATAGCGGTCTGCTCTGCGGTCTCACCGAGCTCGATGTGCCCCTTGGGCAACGACCAGAGCATCCGTCCCCGGCGATCGATGCGGCCGATGAGCGCCGCGACCTGAGAGTCACGGGGCCCGTCGAGGCCGTCGATGACCAGTCCTCCGGCGGAGGTTTCGTGCACGGTCCGCAGCCGGTCCGGTCCGCGGCGAGGCGACCGGGATCGGCGCGATTTCGTCGGCGTCGAGTCGGCGGGGGCTTGGCCGTTAGTGTGGTTCTCGGTCGAACTCGCAGCGCCACGACCGCGCCGCCGCCCCCGGCGCCTGCGTGGCTTGCCTTGTTCGCCGTCCGACACCCAAGCGATAGTAGCTGGCACGGCATCCGCTCCCAGGACATACTCGCCGCTAGCGGGGCGCGCGATGGCTCAGGACCGAGTGTGTGTGGTCAGAGTGGGCCGATTGCGTGGGCGATAACAAAAGCGGCACCAAAGATAAGCAGTGAAAGTGGTCCGGACAGGCTGCCGATTAGCATGCCACGTCCGACCTGACCGCATCTGCCCGATGCCCGTGCGATGAGGGCGCTGACGCCGATGTATGCCAGCGTCACCGGCAGAACGATAATCACCAAGGGCCACATGGGCAGAACGAACAGCCACGTGACCAGGTCCACGACGAAGATGTGGGCTATGGCTACCGCGAAAGTCAACGGCCCATAGTGACTGGATGCGCCGACTCGACGTTGCTCTGTCATCGGCGGCCTTCAGCGCAGGACCAAGTATGCGAAAACCGTTCCGCCGGCAAGCACGACGACCGAACAGCTCAGAACGCTGATGCCGAGGCCGCGACTACGGGGTGAAGTCGACCTCAGCAACGCGGCGCCAATCAGCAGCGACGCCAACGTCGTCAGGACGGTGGCGGTCAGCATCCATGCGCGCTCACCGGCGTATGCGCTGTGGGTTTCGAACGGCCACTTACCCAGCAGCCACATCGCGATGAGCAGCGCGGCCAGAATCAGTTGAACGACGAGTGGCGCCGACCATGTCGCCGTCCGCCAAGCGCGGGCATCGAAGAAATTCACTTGCTCAGGACTCGACATACTGTTCGCCGACCGCTTTGCAATGTGCCGCATTGCCCCAACGTTCCACCCTTCCCGTGGCGCGTAACGCTACTAGCGCCGGCCGGCCGGTCAATTCACCTCGGACGCGTGCGAGGCTCCTCACACGGGCTGTTGGGCCCCGGCCGACTACGCTGATCGAACGTGTCCGAAGCCGATGTCGAGCTGCTTGCCGCCGCCGCGGTCGCCCTGAACCAACACGCGCCGATGCTGCGCGAGCTGGGCGCGGCATTCGAGGCCGCGGGCCACGAGTTGTACCTCGTCGGCGGCTCGGTGCGAGATGCCGTGCTGGGCAGGCTCAGTCCCGACCTGGACTTCACCACCAACGCCCGCCCCGAGCAGATTCAGCAGATCCTGCGGCGCTGGGCCGACAACTTGTGGGACACCGGCATCGACTTCGGCACCGTCGGTGTGGGTAAGGGCGACCACCGCCTGGAAATCACCACGTTCCGCGCCGACGCCTACGACCAGGTCTCGCGCAAACCCGCGGTGCAGTACGGCGAACGCCTCGAAGACGATTTGGTGCGCCGCGATTTCACGGCCAACGCGATGGCCGTGCGCATCACGCCCGACGGGCCGGGTGAATTCCTCGATCCCCTCGGCGGTTTGGCGGCGCTGCGCGACCGGGTGCTCGACACCCCGGCGGCGCCGTCGGTGTCCTTCGGCGATGACCCGCTGCGGATGCTGCGCGCGGCGCGGTTCGTCTCGCAGCTCGGCTTCGCCGTCGCCCCGCGGGTGCGCGACGCGATCGAGGAGATGGCCCCCGAGCTGGCCCGGATCAGCGCCGAGCGGGTGGCCGCCGAGTTGGACAAGCTGCTGCTCGGCGACGACCCGGTGTCCGGCATCGACCTGCTGGTGCAGACCGGCATGGGCGACGTGGTGTTGCCCGAGGTCGGTGGCATGCAGATGGCCATCGACGAACACCATCAGCACAAGGATGTGTACCAGCATTCGCTGACCGTGCTGCGGCAGGCGATCGCCCTGGAGGATGACGGCCCGGATCTGGTGCTGCGCTGGGCCGCGCTGCTGCACGACATCGGCAAGCCGGCCACTAGGCGGCACGAAGCCAACGGCGGCGTGAGTTTCCACCACCACGAAGTGGTCGGCGCCAAGATGGCTCGAAAGCGGTTGCGGGCGTTGAAGTATTCCAAGCAGATGGTCGACGACGTCTCTCAGTTGGTGTATCTGCACCTGCGGTTCCACGGGTACGGCGAGGGGAAGTGGACCGATTCCGCGGTGCGCCGCTACGTCACCGATGCCGGGCCGCTGCTGCCACGGCTGCACAAGTTGGTGCGCGCCGACTGCACTACCCGCAACAAGCGCCGGGCCGCGCGGCTGCAGGCCAGCTATGACCGGCTGGAGGCGCGGATCGTCGAGCTGGCCGCCCAAGAAGATCTGGCCCGCGTGCGTCCCGACCTCGACGGCAACCAGATCATGAAGCTGCTCGACATCCCGGCCGGCCCGCAGGTCGGCGAGGCGTGGCGCTTTCTCAAAGAGCTGCGCCTGGAGCGCGGGCCGTTGACGGCCGACGAGGCGACCGCGGAACTGCTGAGCTGGTGGCAATCACGGGGGAACCCGTAGCGGCGGTCTCACGTCCCATCTTTCGTGGACTACTGCATGAGTGGCGACGACGGCACGGCGGACATGTGGCACCGCGACCTCGACCTTGACCTGGACGGCGATGGTCGGCTGGATGCCTTCGGGCTGGACCTCGACGGCGATGGATTGCGCGACGACGCGCTCGCGGATCTCGATGGCGACGGCATCGCCGATCACGCGGTGCTCGACCTCGACAACGACGGCACCCCCGAGGCGTACTTCACCGACGACGGGTCCGGGACGTGGGGGATACCCACGGACCAGGGACGCCAGCTCCGGTGGTTCGGGCTCGATGGCGTCGAGCACACCGGCGGCCCGCTGGTCGATTTCGACGGCCATGGCCGCGCCGACGACCAGCTCTTCGACATCGACGGCGACGGACTGGCCGACCGGGTGTTGTGCGCCGACGAAGGCGGCGTCACCGGATACGTCGACACCGACGGCGACGGCAAGTGGAATGTGCGGCTGAGTGACAGCGATGGGGACGGCTTGGCTGACGGTGCTAGTGCGCTATAGGGGGTGACCGCGCCAGCGGTGAATTGACCAGTTCCGCCGGGCTATTTAGCCTGGTCAATAGTGGCGCGACATGCGATTGCGTCTCGCCGAATCGGATTCGAGAGGGGTGGCAATGTTCGTCGACACAGCGTTATTGCACTCCGGAGGCAACGATTCGCATCGCGCGGGGGGACACGCGCAAGAGGGAGCCGACCAGCTCGCGCGGGGACCGCTGGGGGCCGGGATGTTCGGCGACTTCGCCGCGGCCGATTCGTTCCATTCGGCGATCAGCGCCGCGCACTCGCAGCACGTGCAGACCCTGCAGGGCCACAAGCAGACGCTGACCGATGTCGGCGCGAAGGCCCATCACGCGGCCAAGGGGTTCACCAGCATGGACGAGAACAATGCCGGCGATATGCAGGCATTGCGGCCGGGGGCCGGTACTTCAGCGCCGCGCATCTGATCGCTTCAGCCACCGGTGGCCCGGTTGCGGGGAGCACTGTTACCGCAAGGGGATCGTATTGATGCGGTCTCTTTGGTGTTGGTCTGCAGTGCACGTGGATAATTCAACGGAACGGCTCGTATGGGCTGCGGCAATGTGGGGAGGGTTGCATGGGGGATCTGCCTCCAAACTTCGGCGGGGAACCGCCAATTGCCCCGCCGCCCGCTCAGTGGCAGCCGCCCTATCCGCCTCAACCTTCGAAGCGTCCACGTATATGGCCGGCGATTGCACTGGCATCCATCGCCGTCCTATTGGGCGCTGTCGCCCTAGTTGTGGCGGCGACACGGTCTACGAATGACTCCGCGCCGGGCTCACCGACCACGTCAGCGGCACCGACGCACACTGCGGCGGAGTCGGCTGCCGCGCACAAGAAGCTCTGCGACGTCTACAACGTGGCCGCGCGTGCCGTCCAAATCGATACCAACGGCGATAATCCGGCTTTGGCTGGCGTGGCCACTGTTAATGCAGCACTAATGCTCGAACAGGCGATCGACTCAGCTCCGGCCTTAGCTCCCGGCGATCGTGTAGCCGCTCTGACACTCGCTAGCGCATACACAAATGCCACGGCCATGGGAAGCCAACTGCAGCGCACCGACCCCGCCTGGCAGGCAGTAGTCGACGATGTCAATGCAAAGGACGCTGCGATGAAGAGGGTTTGCGGTGGCGGGTAACCACGTCCTCAGATGCACCAATAGCTAGCTCGGCTTCGAGGCGCAACGGGCCTATTGGGTGTTCACGTCGAATCGTAGCCGTAGCCGGACGGAGAGCCGTCCCAGTGGCCTTGTCCGATTGACCGCCCACCGGGCTAGAGCCCAAACGGGCGGCCCGGCTCAGCGATGAGGTAGAGCATGAGCGCTTTGAAACATGACCGCCCTGGTAGCCATCACGATTCATCGCCGCTGACCGAACCGTGGGCCTTAAGACGCGACATCTCCGTCAACTGGTGAATTGCTCGCCCCGTGGTTTGCCTGTTCCACTATGGAGTGGAAAGGGGCATACACAATCAGGGAACCGTGACCATTAGGTTCCGTTGACTTCGAGGAGCGCCGCATGGCGGGGAACCAGACTTGGGGGCCTGGTGAGGGTCCGGCAGCCCAGCCGCCCATTGCGAATTGGCCGCCGAACTATTTGGGCAGACCAGCGTCCCGGTCGCACCCCTGGCTGGCGATCGCCGTGGCGTTGACAGGTGCTACAGCTATCGCCGCTCTAATAGTGGCCCTTGCGCGACCGACCGCTACGAGTCCGTCGGCAGCCGCTACAGCACCAACACCTGGCCCTACGGAAGTCGCCGCCGCTCAACAGCAACTATGCAACGTCTACAAACTGGCGGCTCAGGCCGCCCAGGTCGACACGGCGGGAACAGATAAGGCGCTAGCACGCATCGCAACAACCAATGGCGCCCTGCTGCTTGAGATGGCGGCGGCTAATCCTCTTCTAGACACCAAGCACCGGGACGCGGCGCACGCTCTTTCGATGGCATACGGAACCCTAACAGCGAAGGGCAGCGCCGGAGTTGCGACTGATGTCGATTATCAGGCGGCACTTAACGATGCAATTGCGAAGGATGCCGCTATGAATAAGGTATGCAGTGGCGGTTGACCTTCCGCCTGGTAAGTGGACCGCGGCGTTGATTGGGCCGTGGTGGCCGATGCCGTCAACAACCCTGCGCGGCGCCGCTCAGCATTGGAACCAGGCATGCTTGGAACAGCAATGGTTTTCGGAAAACCTGCGCGGTCAGTGGATGACGGTAGCGGCACATAATCAGGGCCGTACGGCGGACGATCTCATATCCAGATACCAGGATGGCGAAAAGTTTCACCTGGACCTCGCCGAGAAGTACCAGGCGAAATCGGGAGCCTTCAATTCGGCAGCTGATGCCATCGACTATCTACGAAGTCGGTTGGCAGACATAGCGAATGCGGGCAACAAAGAGATCGACGAGATCCTCGCATCGAAGAAGCCGCTGCCGGAGCAGGTCGCAGAGGTGCAGGCCGTTCAGTTGCGCTGCAACGGCGATGCGGCGAATGCCAGCCTGAACGCGGTCGACAAACTCACGACGGCGACTCAGAAGATTCTCGACGCTGAAGGTGTCGGTGGCGACGCGCGAACTTGGGCCGGTGAACACGGCTTCAGCATCGAGAGCCCTTCATCGCCGCGCCCGCTTAGCGAGGGGGACTTCGGAGCGCCGCAGCCCGGATCGGGATTCGGCAAGGGCGTCGGGCATGCCGGACCGGTGTCAGGTGGTGACGGTCCGATGGCCGCAACGCCGGGGTTCGGCGGTGGTTCCGGTCACGGTGGCCCGGTACCCGGTGGAGGCGGTCCGACAGCGACACCGGCAGGGTACGGGACTGGGTTTGGGCACGGAGGTCAGGTAACAGGTACGAGCGGACCGGTCGTCTCGCCTGGCATGGCGACGGTCACTAGTCCGGCGCCGGGTGGTCCTTTAATGAATGCGCCGATTTCCGGCGCCGGCAACATGTCACCCGCCGGACTTGGGCAAGGAGCGCCGCCCAACCTGGCGCAATCGTTCGCGTCCGGCATGGCCTCGGGGCAGCCGGCCGGGGCCGGCGCGCAAGGGATTTCGTCGGGCGCAATAAACGCGATGGAATCCGGGGCGGGTACGCCTCCACAGACCGGACCACCGGCAGGGACGCCGCCGGTGGCGCCGACCGCACCTAGCGCCGGTGTCTTCGTTCCGACGGGCACTCCGGTTGACGCCCCCCCGCCAGCCGCTCCCGCACCGCCGACCACTGGGGGCGCCACCCCGGTAACCCCAGTAATGACGGGGGGATCTTGGTCGGGATCGGCAGCGCCGGTCGCTGGCGGCCCAAGCGTCCCCGCTGGACCGCTGCCCGCCTACGGCTCCGATTTGCGCCCATCAGTCGCGGCCCCCTCTGCAATGCCGTCAGCCCCGACGGGACCCGTCTCGGGCGCGCCGGTCGCACCGTCCCCGGCGTCGTCCCCGTCCGCGGGCGGACCGGTGGTTTCACCGGTGGAACGCGCGGCTTCAGGAGCCGCCGCCGGGCAGGCGGGCGCGAACTCGTCGGGCATGGTCAGCGCGTCAGCAATGTCCGCGGCAACCGGTGCGACCGCCGGCGCGGTATCCAGTAGAGCGGCCGAGCAGCAGCGGCTGCAGCGGATCGTCGATGCGGTGGCCCGCCAGGAGCCGCGACTTTCGTGGGGGGCCGGACTGCGTGACGACGGCACCACCAGCCTGTTGGTGACTGACCTCGCCGGCGGGTGGATCCCGCCTCACGTCCGGCTTCCCGCCCACGTGACCCTGCTCGAGCCGGCCGCGCGCCGCCGCGATGCGACCGTGGTGGACTTATTGGGGGCCGTAGTCGTCGCTGCCGCTCACGAGCACAACACCTACGTCGCCGAATCGGACCCCGAGGCTCCCACGCTCAGCGGTGATCGACCGGCCCGATCAGCCGCCCCGCGGGTAGACGAACTCGGACCAGCCCTGGTGGAAGCCGTGCGTCGTCGTGATGGCCTACCGCGAATTGCGCAAGCCATTGCCGCGCCGGCCGTACGGAAGACCGGCGTACTTGAAAAGGAAACCGAACTCCTGCGCAACTGCATGGTCGAGATTCAGAATTCGGTGCTCACGGCGTACCCGGATTACGCCCCGGCCGCTGTCGGGGATTGGATGCTGCTTGCGGCAATCGAGGCTCTGATCGACGGGCATGAATACCTCGCGAATTACCACATGGCGTGGTTCGAGGTAATCAGCCATCAGGCTGGCGCATAGGGCACCGAGGGGCATCCGGCCTCCGACGTGAATACCGATCCGAGCGCGGTGTGCCAAAATGGTGCAATAGCCAATCAGGTGCGGCAGTTGGCACCAGGCGGTTCTACACGGGGCGGAGGTGACAGGCAATGACCGGCGATGGCACCGTCAAAAATGCTCCAGCCGTAGTGGGGGGCTTAGTCGGCATGCCTGAAGCGCCAACGCCGATGCCGTTTCCCCAGTCAGTCGGTGGAACCAGCCCGACCGATGGTTGGCGGGGAATCGTTGAATCCGCCGCGAACGCCGGCGTTCCCAAGGACGCGGCAGACGCCGCAGCCGCAGACGCAGACCGCCGCGCCCACGCCGCCGATGCGGCCGCGAAATTCCCTGCGAACGAAGCTGAATCACAGCAGCAAATGCAGAACATCGGTCAGCAAGCCCCGCAGATGATGCAGCAGATGCTGCAAAGCATCACGGGCGCCCTCGGCGGCGCGGTCGGTGGCATCATGCAGCCGCTGACGCAGCTGCCCCAGCAGGCGATGCAGGCCGGCCAGAGCGCCATCCAGCCGCTAATGAGCGCCGTGCAGGGCGGCGCTCACGGAGCCGGGCTCGCGAGCGACGCGCATCTCGTCGACAGCGTCGGCCCGGGCTCCGGGGCCGGCGGCGGCGCAGGCCTGGGCGGTGGTGGCGGAGGCCTCGGCGGTGGTGGCACCACCCCCGCCAGCTCTCTGGGTCCGCCACCCGTACCGACGTCGTCCCCGCCGACGACCCCCGCAGGGGCGGCCAAGCCGGTCATGACCCCGCCGGTCAGCGGCGCCCCGACCGCTGGGGGCCCGACCGGCATGGGCGGCATGGGAATGATGCCGCCCGGCGCGATGGGTGCCCACGGCGAAGGCAGCAAAGAGAAGCCGCCGGAGAAGCGGATCTCCGCGCCGGGCGTGCCCAACGGCCAGCCCGTCAAGGGTCGCCTGACGATGCCGCCGACCCCGCCCGGGCCCAAACCCGGTGAGGACAAACCCACCGTCGTCACCAACCGGCCGAATCGCCGAATCGTGATCATGCCAAGCGAGGACGAGGCAAAGGAATAGGCGGCACCGCAAGCCATTCCCACTCGGGCGAAAGGTGAGTGGTCGGCCTACGCGCCCGGCAGTAGGGTCGCTACGTAATCGCTCGTTATTGACAGCGCGACTGCCTATTCGTGCATGCTATTGAGTACGGATTTCGCCGGGCAGAGGGTGTGGGAAAAAGGGGACCAGGGTGGGGCAGTCGTCGACTGATCCGCTGACGATGCACGCGGTGGCGGTCTTGGCCCGTGGCCATGGCCTGTTCGCCGGTGACACCATCGCCGCTCCGGTCCACCCCCCGCGGGAGCACGCCCGGGTCAGAACCGAGGGCCTCCCGAGACCTGCGGCGACGAGGTCGGCGAACACCCTGGACGAAGCCCGCCGCTCCGGCGACACCGACCGGGAGCTGGCACAGATCCTGGCGACCGCGCGGGCCGACCACGCGCAGGCAAGCACGGCGACCCGCGCGGTCTTGGAAGACGCGAAGGCCGACGCCACGCCCGCCGATACCCCGATGGCCCGCCGCGAGGCGATGGCGCGGATGGCCGCGAGGTTGCGGACCCAGCACCGGCACATCGCTGGCTCGCGCCGGCGGGCACGACTCCTGGCGCTGCGGCTAAGGCGGCTGCGCTACCGACAAAGGCGGGCGGCGATGCGAGGGGACCGGGGAAGCGGGCGGGCGGCGGTCCTGGCGGCGATCCGTAAAGCCTTGGATATCAAGGGCATTCACGACCCAGCGGCGCGTGCCCGCTGGGAGCGCGGCATGGATCTGGTGGCGCGCCGCGAGTCCAACTACAACGCCAACGCTGTCAACGACTGGGACTCCAACGCGGCGCGCGGGACGCCGAGCAAGGGCGCCTGGCAGTTCATCGGCCCCACCTTCGCGGCGTATCACCAGCCGGGAACGTCCCGCGACATCCACAATCTGGTGGCGCAGGCGTGCGCGTTCATCAACTATGCGATGGGCCGCTATCACGTCGCCGCGGACGCGTCGAACTTGGCCGATCGGATTCAGCAGGCCGATCCACGCCGATCACCTAAGGGGTATTGAGCATGCCGCTGAGTTTGTCGAACCGCGACCAGAACTCCGGTCACCTGTTCTACAACCGACGGCTGCGCGCGGCGACCACCCGGTTCTCGGTGCGGATGAAACATGACGACCGCAAGCAGACCGCCGCGCTGGTGTTGTCAATCTTGTTGGTGACGATCGGCGCCGGTTGGATGATGCTGCTGAACGTGCTCAAACCGACTGGCGCAGTGGGTGAATCGGCGATCATCGGGGACCGCGATTCCGGCGCGATCTACGCCCGCATCGACGGCCGCCTCTATCCCGCCCTGAACCTGACGTCGGCCCGGCTGGCCACTGGAACGGCGAACCCGCCGACGTGGGTCAAGCGCAGCGAGATCGCCAAGTATCCGACCGGCCCGCTGATCGGCATCCCGGGTGCGCCGGCGGCGATGCCGGTGAATCGCGGCGGGATTTCGGCGTGGGCCGTCTGCGATACGGCGGGGCGCCCGCGCAGCGGTGAGAAGCCGGTCGTCACGTCAATCGCGGGCACACTCGACGGCGGCGGCCGCGCGGCCCCGCTGGCCGACGATGCCGGCGTGCTCGTGACGTTCGAGGGCAACACGTATGTGATCTGGGGCGGCAAACGCTCGCAGGTCGATCCGGCCAGCCGGGCGATCACCCTCAGCCTGGGCCTGGACCCCGGAGTGACGTCGCCAGTGGAGATTTCGCGCGCGCTCTACGACGGACTCCCCGCGACCGAGCCGCTGCGTGTCCCGGATGTGCCGCAGGCGGGCGCACCGTCGACGTGGGTCTCGGGGTCGCAGGTGGGCGCGGTGTTGCAGGCTCAAACCGCCGGCGGCGGCAAGCAGTTCTACGTACTCCTGCCCGACGGGGTGCAGAAGATCACGAGCTTTGTCGCCGATCTGCTTCGCAGCGCGAACTCCTACGGGTCGACGGCGCCCCGCGTGGTAACCCCCGACGTCTTGGTCAACATCCCCCAGGTCAATTCGCTGGCCGTGGACTACTACCCGACAAAGCGGCTGAATTTCGTTGACACAGCGGCGAATCCGACCACCTGCGTCGGGTGGGAGAAGGGCTCCACGGATCCACAGGCCCGCGTCGTGATCTATAACGGGCGGGGTCTTCCGGTGTACTCGTATCTGGATGACCGGATCGTGCACCTGGTGCGCGACGACCGCGACCCGGCATCGGTGGTCGCCAACCAGGTGCTGGTGCTGCCGGGGGCGGCCAACTTCGTCACCTCGACCAGCGGGGTCGTCACGTCCGATTCCCGCGAATCGTTGTTCTGGGTCTCCGATAACGGCGTGCGGTTCGGCATCGCCGCCAACGACGACACGATGCGGGCGCTCGGGCTCGATCCGGCTTCCGCGGTGCAGGCGCCGTGGCCATTGCTGCGGACTTTCGCTGCGGGCCCGGCCTTGTCGCGCGAAGCGGCGCTCGTGGCGCGTGACACGGTGCCGGCGCTGGGCAAGGCGGCCGTGGTGACGACATCGAAGGCGGGAGGCTAGGGGATGTCCAAGAAAGCGTTTCCCATCAACCGGGTCAAGCTCGAGCCGCCGAAACCCGTTCGGGTAGCACCGAATGCGCCGATCGCCCTGCCCGAGCGCGAGCCCCGCAACATCTGGGTGATGATCGGGGTGCCGGCGCTCATCGTGGCACTCATCGGCACCATCGTCATGCTCTACGTGTCAGGCGTCCGCAGCCTTTCCACGGGGTTCTTTCCCTTGATGGGTATCGGCGCGTTCAGCATGTTGGCGTTCTCCGGCCGCTTCGGACGCGCGCGCAAGATCACTTGGGGCGAAATGGAAAAGGGCCGCCGCCGCTACTTGCGCGACCTCGACACGAACCGCGACGAGATCCAGACCGCGGTGTGCGCGCAGCGGGAATGGCAGAACGCGCTGCACTCCGATCCGCGCGGGCTCGGGGCCATCATCGGTGGGCCGCGGATGTGGGAGCGCGGCCGCGGTGACGTGGATTTCTTGGAGGTGCGGCTGGGCACCGGGGTGCAGCACGCGCCGGACTCGGTGTTGTCGGTGACGTGGCCCGACATCGCCTCCGACGAAGAGCTCGAACCCGTCACCGGACAGGCCCTGCGCGATTTCATCTTGGAGCAGCGCAAGATTCGCGATATTGCCAAGGTGGTTAACCTGCGCTCGGCGCCGGGTTTCAGCTTTGTCGGCGACGACCTGGACCGGCTGCGGTCGCTGATGCGTTCGGTGTTGTGCTCCCTGGCGGTATTCCACAACCCGCGCGACCTCAAATTAATGGTGGTCACCCGCAATCCCGAGGTGTGGTCGTGGATGGTGTGGCTCCCGCACAATCTGCACGACGAGCTGTTCGACGCGTGCGGCTGGCGGCGCCTGGTGTTCACCACACCTGAGGAGCTCGAGGAGACCCTCGGGGCCGAGCTGCACATGAAGGGAAAGCGGGGCGCGTGGACGCCCCCGGCGCCGGCGAGCCCGACCGCGATGGGATCGGCGCTCGAAACGGGCGCCGACACGGTAGATCTGGGACCGCACCTGGTGATCGTCGACGACAACACCGGCAGCCCCGACGCATGGGAAAGCGTGGTCGGCCAGGTAGGCAAGGCCGGAATCACATTGCTACGCATCGCATCCCGAGTCGGCACCGGCGTGGGTTTCGCGCAGGACCAGGTGTTCGAGATGGGCGAGCGGCACAGTGCGCCCGTCAACGGTGAAGTCAAACTCGGCCGCAACGGCTTCGACGCGGACGGTGAGGACGGCCGCCCGGCGCCCCTGCTGCGGGTGCGCGACAAGTTCTTCGCCCACGCCGACCAGCTGTCGATCCACCGGGCCTACCGGTATGCGCGCGCGATGGCGCGGTGGTCGCCGACCACGCGTAGCGAGATCGCTGATTCGACCGGCGGCGCCACCGAGCTCCTGCGGGCGCTGGGCATCGTCGATCCCCGCCAATTGGACGTCGACCGGTTGTGGGCCGAGCGGCGTGGCCGCGGTGACGAGAGATGGTGTGAGATCCCCGTCGGTGCGAAACCCACCGGCGAGCTGCAGAACATCATCATTCGCGCGAAAGACTTCGGCGGCTTCGGATTTCACTCCGTGGTCATCGGCACCAGCGGCTCGGGAAAGTCGGAGTTCTTCCTGTCGCTGGTCTACGGCATCGCGCTGACACACTCGCCGGAGACGTTCAACGTGATCTTCGTCGACATGAAGTTCGAATCGGCGGCCCAGGACATCCTGGGCCTTCCGCATGTGGTGGCCGCCCTGTCGAACCTCGGCAAGGACGAGCGGCACCTGGCCGAGCGGATGCGCCGGGTCATCGACGGCGAGATCAAACAACGCTACGAACTGTTCACCTCGGTGGGCGCGCGCGACGCCAACGACTACGAAGAGATACGGCTGGCAGGACGGGACCTGCCGCCGGTGCCGGTCCTGCTCGTCATCGTCGACGAGTATCTGGAACTCTTTGCCAATCACGAGAAGTGGATCAACCTGATCATCCACATCGGTCAGGAAGGCCGTGGCGCCAACGTCTTCTTCATGCTGGGCGGGCAGCGGCTGGACCTGTCGTCGCTGCAGAAGGTGAAGTCGAACATCGCATTCCGGATCGCCCTGCGCGCGGAGTCCGGTGACGACAGCCGTGAGGTGATCGGATCGGACGCCGCCTACCACTTGCCGTCGAAGGAGAACGGCTTCGCCCTGCTGAAGGTGGGGCCGCGCGATCTCGAACCGTTCCGCTGCTTCTATCTCTCGGCTCCCTTCGTGGTGCCGAAGGGCAAGGAGGTAGCGACGACCGTCGACATGACCCTGACCAAGCCGCGGCTGTACAACTGGCAGTTCCAACCGCTGGAGGAATCCGACGCCGCGGCTCTGGAAGCGGCTGCCGCCGCGGACACCGAGCCTGACGAATTCCTCTACCACGATGACGGTTTCAAGCGGAAGAAAATCGTCGACGTCCTGCGCGAGTCGTTGCACGACGTTCCACACCGGTCGCCGCGCCGGCCATGGCTGGAGCCGCTGGAGGACCCCGAGCCCGTCGACGTTCTGGTGTCGGCCTACCGCGGCAAGCCTTGGCATGTCGACTACGGCCAGAACGCAGGCCTGATGTTCCCGGTGGGCGTCATGGACATCCCCGAGGAGTCCAAGCAGATCGTGCACGCCGTCGATGCGCTGCGCAGCAACGTCATCGTGGTGGGTGCCAAGCAACGCGGCAAGACGACCACCCTAATGACGCTGATGTGTTCGGCCGCAACGATGTACAGCCCGGCACGCGTGACGTTCTTCTGCATCGGCGGCGCGACCCTGGCTCAGGTGGCGTCACTGCCGCACGTCACCGACATCGTGTCGCCGAAGGACGCGGAGGGCATCGAGCGGATCTTGAGCAGCATGGACGCGCTGATCGACGCGCGTGAGGACTCGTTCCGGCGGCTGAAGATCGACCTCGACGGCTTCCGCGAGCGCCGGTTCGCGCCGGGCAGCGACGGGCTGGGCGGGACTGATCCCAACGATCCCTTCGGCGATGTGTTCGTGGTGGTGGACGACTACGACGACGTGTACTCGAAAGACACCGTCCTGGGCGACCGCATCATCTCGTTGAGCAGCCGCGGTCCCGAGTACGGGGTCCACGTGATGTGCAGCGCCGGCGGCTGGATCCACGGGCAGCGGCAGAGCCTGTTGCAAAACGCCACGGCGCGAATCCAATTGCGCCTGGCCGACCCGAGCGAAAGCCAGATGGGGCATTCGTCGCTCGAGTCGCGCGACGCGGCCCGGCGGACGCTGAACCGTCCGGGCTTCGGTCTGACCGACAGCCTGCACGAGCTGCGGGTCGGGGTCCCGGCGCTCGCCGATCCGGCCACCGGCGCGCCGGTGAGCATCGTCGATGTCGGCGCGCGGATCGCCGACGTCGCGGGCGTGACCAAACATGCTACCTTGCAACGGCTTCCGCAGCGGGTCGAGTTGCGGGCGATTCTGGAGTACGACGCCGCGCATCGCGGCGCTGACGACCTGTCGATCGCATTCGCAATCGGTGAGCGCCACGAACTGGGCCCGGTCCCGCTCAAGCTGCAGGAAAGCCCGGGCTTGATGATTCTGGGCCGCCAGGGCTGCGGGAAGACACTGTCGCTCGTGTCCATCGGTGAGGCGATCATGAGCAGGTTCGGCCCCGAGGAAGCCCAGCTGACGCTCATCGACCCGAAGACGGCCCCGCACGGTCTGCGTGATCTCAGCGGACCTGGCTATGTGCGCGCGTACGCCTATGACCAAGACGAGATCGATGAGGTGATCACCCAACTCGCACAACAGATCCTGCTGCCCCGGCTGCCGCCCAAGGGTTTGAGCCAGGAGGAGCTGCGCGCGCTCAAGCCGTGGGAAGGTCCCCGGCATTTCGTGCTCATCGACGATGTCCAGGACCTGCGCCCGGATCAGAGCTACCCGCCCAAACCTCCGGTGGGGGCGGCGTTGTGGAAGCTGATGGAACGGGCGCGGCAGATCGGCCTGCACGTGTTCACCACCCGCAACAGTGCGAACTGGGCGACGCTGCAGATGGATCCGTGGATGCGGTTCCAGAACTCGGCGAAGGTGGCGCAGCTCTACATGGACAACGACCCGCAAAACCGGATCAACCGGATGGTCCGCGCCCAGGCGCTCCCACCGGGACGGGGCCTGATGGTGGGCGCCGATGGCGACGTCGAAGGCGTGCTGGTCGGGCTTCCATCTACGGTGATCCAACAGCAGTAGCCAGCGGAACCGGCTGCCGTTCAACCACTTCCGCGTCGGAGTCGGCACGAGGACGGGGCGAACGCGGCCACCAGAACCAGCGGCCCAGCAGCGCCACGATGGACGGCACGATGAACGCCCGCACGACCAGGGTGTCCAGCAACAGCCCCACCGCAATAGTCGTGCCGATCTGGGCGATGCTGAGCACGCTGCTGCTGAGCAACGCCAGCATGGTGAGGCCGAAGACGATGCCGGCAACGGTGACCACACCGCCGGTGCCGCCGAAGGCGCGAATGATGCCGGTCTTCAAGCCCGCTGCCGCTTCCTGTTTGATGCGCAACGCCAGCAGCAGGTTGTAGTCGGCGCCGACCGCGATCAGGGCGATGAACGCGATCGGGGCGACGGCCCAGTGCAGATCCTGATGCAGCAGGTGCTGCCAAATCAGCACGCTGGCACCGATAGCCGAAGCGAACGAGGTGACGACGGTCCCCACGACAACCAGGCCCGCGACCGGGCTGCGCAGCATCGCCGTGACGATCAGAAAGATGAGCACCAACGCGGCGCCCACGAGCAACTTGGTGTCACCGGCGACGAAGCGCTGCAGGTCAGCCGTCACGGGGCCGACGCCGGCAAGGTCGACCTCCACCGGCGTGAGGGTGCCTTCCTTGGTGGCCTCCTTGATGGCGGTGCGTACCTGGTCCGCCCGCTTGGCTCCGTCGCCGCCCCACTCCGACCCGTCTCCGTAGACCAGCAGGTAAGCGGCGCGGCCGTTCTCGGAGATCAGGTGACCCAACGCGGCGGTGTATCGCGGATCGGTCAACGCGCGCTGCGGCATGTAGAAATCCGCCGCCGCACTGCCCTGAAATTGCGTCGCTATCTCGTTCAGGTAGTCGGTCAGCTGACGCATCTGCGGCCCGAGAGTGTCGGTCAGGCCCAAAAGGTCGTGGGTCGCCGAACGGGCTTGGCCCAGCGCGTCTTTCATCGAGCTCACGCTCCGCGGCAGGCCGGCCATCGCGGCGGCGGCCGTGCTGGAGCCGCTGGTCAGTTTCGCGGCGCCGGCATCGAGGCGCGACGACGTCTCGACCAGGCTGTCGACCGGCTCGAGCACGCGGTCCACCGTCGAGCAGATCGGATTGGCGGCGCAGTCGGGCGTCCGTCCGACGAAGTCCCGTAGCGGGTCGAGGTAACCCGACACCGTTGTGACGTTGCGCCGCAGCCCGTCCATGCCGGAACGCATGTCGTCGGCGGCGCCCGACATGTCCGTCAACCCCGCACTGCCACCGCGCAATCCATTCCCGAGGCCGTCGACAGCGAGCTGTGTCTGAGCCAGGGCGGCGTCCAGCTCGGAGACCCGCTTCAGGCGCTGTGTCAGCGAGTCCATGGTGTCGTCGAACTGATGGCCGAGGACACCGGCCTGATAGCTCAACGTCGCCTGTTCGGGGACCTTGCCGTCGGGGCGGCTGGCGGACTGCACCGCACGTACGCCCGGTACGGCCATGATGTGGCGCGTGATTCGTTCGATGGCGATCAGGCCGGCCGGGTTACGCAGGTCGTGGTCGGCCTGGACCGCGACAACGTCGGGCAACAGGGAGTTGGCGGCGAAATGCCGGTCCGCGCTGAGATAGCCGCGGTTGGAGTCGGTGGCGGACGGCGTGGCGGCGGGTTCGTTGAAGCCGACCCGCATGCCGGTCAGCGGTAACGCGATCAGCAGGGTCAACCCGCCGGCGGCGACCAGGATCGGCCCGGGCCAGCGCGCCACCGCCGTCCCCACGCGGCGCCAGCGCCGTGCCGTCTTCGACGGGCGCGGTTCGAGATAGCCCCGGCGGATGGCCAGGCTCATGAGTGCGGGCGTCAAGGTCAGCGCCGCGACCATGGTCGCCAAAATGCCGATGGCACAGGGCAACCCGGCGCTCCGGAACGAGCCCACCTGGGCGAACACCAGACAGGCCAGTGCCACTGACACGGTCAGCGCCGACCCGATCACCACAGGCGCGGTTGACCGGTAAGCCTCGGCTAACGCCCGGGTCGTCGCGACGCCGCGGCGGCGGCTCTCGTGGTAGCGGCCGACCAGGAAGATCGCGTAGTCGGTGCCGGCACCCAGGGTCATGGCGGCCATCAACGCCACCGAAAACAGCGACACCTCAACCACATTGGACTGGCCGAGCGCGGCGACGACGGCGCGGGCCAGCGCCAGGGCGAGCCCGACCGACACCAGGGGAATCGCGGCCGCGATCGGCGACCGGTACACGGCGAGTAGCAAAAGCAGGATGAGACCGATGGTCGCGGCGGTGATGCCGAGCATCTGTCGATCGATCGCGGAGAACTCGTCGACGATCGTGGCGCCGGGCCCGGTGACATGGACTTCGAGGCCGGCCGGGGGTGAGAGCTGGTGGACGGTGGCGCGGACGGCATTCACCGAATCGCGCGCCTGGGCGGTCCCGAGCATTCCGGCCAGCCGCACCATGACGCTGACGGCGCGCCCATCGGAACTCTGCGCGCCGGCGGCGGTGGCGGGCTGCGACCACAGGTCGGTCACCGCGTACACGTGTCGGTGATCGGAGCCAAGCGCCGTCGTCAGCGCGTCATAGAACTGACGGTCGCCGGGTGTCAGCTTCTGATTGCGTTCCAGCACAACATAAACGAAGTTGTTGCTGGGTGTCTGATCGAACAGCTGGGCGGCTCGCGAGGCGGCGACCGCGCTCGGCGCGTCCGTCGGCATGAATGACCTGGCGTGTGAATCGACGACTCGCTCCAGTTGCGGGAACGCCAGGTTGGCGGCCGCGGCCGCCAGGACCCACAGGCCGACGATCAGAACCGCGTAGCGGCCGGTGAGCCGGCTCAGTAATCCCCGTCCGTCATGCAACGGTCTGCCGATCGCCGGTCGGTCCGCCGAAAAGGCCCACGGCGACGTGCTCGCCCCGGGTCAGGGAGCGTACCCGCAGCGACCTGCGGGAGCCGACCCGTAGCAGCGCGTGCAGACCAGGCTCGGCGGCCTCGAGATCGGCCCGCACCTGTTCGGCCGCCAAACCCTCGTGCGCCGCCTGATCGAGCTTGGCCACCAGCATGGTGATCCAGCGCTGTCCCAGCGAAAGGAGCAGCCCCTCCTCGTCACCGAATAGCCGGGCCACCTCGGATGAGTTGGCGACCAACGCAAGTGCCCCCTCGGGGTCGGCCTCCGCGGCCTTGATCACTTCGGCCATGAAGGCCATCCGGTCGTGCAGCAGTGTCCATGTCATGACTGAAACGCTAGGAAAGCGGTCGCCCGCTGCGCGTCGTGCCGAAGTGCAGTCTTCGCCTCCTACCACGGGCGGAGGCGATTGCCGCCCACGGCATGATGTGGTCGGGCGGCGCGCTCTCTTAGGATTGGACAATGTTGCGTACCGCAACGGGGTACTTGCGCGAACAGCTTCGCCGGCGAGGCGAGCTCATTCCCGTCGGTCTCACCTGGACGTCGTTCATCGCCGTCGATGTCAGCCATATCGGCGGCGCGGTGATCGCGATCCTGCAGCGCCCGTCCGGCGACCTCCCCGTCGGACTGGCCGCGTTCGCCGTGTCGATCGCACCGACGCTGGTGTTCTTCTTCCTGAACACCAAGCTCAGCCCGGTCTTGATGTGGGCGACCTGGATGACCGCCACCGCCATGATGCTGTTCGCTACGTCGACACCGATTCACGCCGATTTCGCCCCGGCTCTCCTGGTGCTGCTGGTGTTGTCTATTGCCACATTGAGCTCCATAGCGGTCGGCTTGTTGTCCGCCGCGTCGGCGGTGGCGTTGCTGCTCGCCGCCTCTGGACTGCACCGCCTGGACGCGGTGGGGCTGTACCTGGCTTTCGTCGGGGCCGGGTGGCTGCTCGGTTACGTGATGCGCAGTCAACGGTTGCTGCTGGCCGAACAGATCGAGGCGCAGAAGATGCTGGCCGAGCACGCCGCCGCCGACGAGCGCCGGCGCATCGCCCGCGAAGTGCACGACGTCATCGCCCACTCGCTCAGCATCACCTTGCTCCACGTGACGGGTGCGCGACGTGGACTGCAGGAGGACCGTGACGTCGACGACGCGGTCGAGGCGCTCGAGCAGGCCGAGCGCCTGGGCCGGCAGGCGATGGCCGACATCCGGCGCACCGTCGGACTGCTGGACGGCTCGCCCACGAAACCCGCGCAGACCACCCCCGAACCCGGCATCGACGACGTCGGCGTCCTCGTCGCGGATTTTCAGCGCGCCGGCCTGGACGTCGCGCTGCGCGTCGAGGGTTCCGCTGAACGCGTCTCGCCGGCGGTCGGTCTCGCGCTGTACCGCATCACCCAAGAATCGCTGACGAACATCGCCAAACACGCGCCGGACTCGAAATCCACAGTGGCGCTGAGTGTCTCGGTAGCGTCGGCGAGTCTCGCGGTCGACAACCGGTTACCGGTGGCGATCGCCGCCCCGCGTTCCGCCGAGGGGCGCGGGTTGCGCGGCATGCGCCAGCGCGTCGAGCTGCTCGGCGGGGCCATCGATGCCGGCCCGACCCACGACGGGTGGTCGGTGCGCGCCGACATACCGCTGCACGAAGGTGACACCGGCTGGCACCCGTGGTGGTGCAAGGCGTGATCCCACATACCCCGGAGACCCCTGAGGTCAGCGTCCTGCTCGTCGACGACCAGGACCTGGTGCGCTCCGGGCTGCGCCGGATCCTGCGTCGCAAGGACGGTTTCGTCATCGTCGCGGAATGCTCCGACGGTGACGAGGTGCCTGCCGCGGTGGCCGAGCACCGGCCCGACGTGGTGGTGATGGATCTGCGCATGCGCCGGGTCGACGGCATCGAGGCGACACGCAGGCTCGGGGGCGCGCCGCCGGTGCTGGCGCTGACCACATTCAACGAGGACGAGCTGCTGTCCGAGGCGCTGCGCGCAGGGGCGGCCGGCTTCGTGCTCAAGGACTCGTCTGCCGAGGAACTGATCCGCGCGGTGCGTGCGGTCGCCAAAGGCGACAGCTACCTGGATCCCGCGGTCACCGCTCGCGTGCTCACCACGTACCGCAAAGCCGCCCCGGGTCCGCGTGGCACCGCGATCGGGGAGTTGACCACCCGCGAGCTCGACGTCCTGACCTTGATAGGCCGGGGCCATTCCAACGCCGAGATCGCCGACCAACTTTGCATCTCCGGCGTCACGGTCAAAAGCCATATCGGCCGGATCTTCGGGAAACTCGACCTGCGCGACCGCGCCGCGGCGATCGTCTACGCCTACGACAACGGCATCGTCGTCCCGCGCTGAGGGATCTAGAGCGGCGCGCCCTGCTCGGCCAGGTTCAGCAGGCCGTAGGCCATGCACATCAGGAAGTTCAACACCACGAGGACCAACCCGGCGAACATCAGCGAGCGGGTGCCCTGCCGCTTCAGCCGCTTGTACCGCGCGGTGCGTGTTTCACGCTCGAGCCGCAGCGCGATCAGCGCGAAATGGATGTCCATCGCTTCGTGAGCCGCCAGGGGCGCACCCGCCAGCATCTCCCGCACGCGGTCGGGCGCGGCTCGGACGCCGACGCGCTCCAAGTTCTGGCACATTCGCCGCGCGCGTCTTCGCGCGAGCGGTTGATATCGCATCTGTAGCTGATGCGCGAGTTGCCCTCGGTCGTCCCCCCACGGGTTTGACGGGGTCATCACGAAACGGATTCTAAATCGCATCGGACCGATTACGGCGTGTCTACACGAATTATGTTGGCGGCGGTTGATCCGTCGGGCCGCCGGTCATTCGCTCCGACGCGGGTAGGTCCAAATAACGCTCAAGGTTGCGGTGCATGTTGATCACGCGCCGTTCCTCGCTGGACAGCACCAGATGGGTGAAACCCGGCTGATGCATGCCGCGCTGCAGGCCCGCGAGCACCTGGATGTCCTGGGTGAGCACCACGCCGGGCTCGGCCTCACCGGCGGTCACCCGGACATCGGTCGGCTTGGCGCGTGCGGCGCCGGGCGGCATCCGCGTCATCAAGAACATGACCAGCTCGCCGTGATCGGGGTCAGGTCCGGGCCGGGAGCACATCACTGTCAGGTGGTCCGCGTTGGCGAGCAGCGTCATGTTGGGGAAGACGTTGTACTGGTGCAGGCGGGTGATCCGGTCCGTGTCCGCCCAGTCGAGGTCCACCCCGCGGGTGGCCGCGAACGCCCGGGTGTGTGCGGCGATCAGATCCTGCACGGTCTCACCCGCTTGGTGTCCGGGGAAGGGGGTGCCTTCGGCGGCCCCCATGAGCGCGCCCTGCGTGTAAACGTAAGCGTCCCAAACCTCTTCGTCGCTCAGCGCGCCGTCGAAGCGTGGGCTCTGCACCCCGTAGGGCTGGTCTGATTTTCCGGTGTGACCCCAGATTTGTTGTGGCGCATGGATGTCGTCGACGCAGCGCAGCAATTCCGGGTGCAGCGTCTGAATGTGGTAGGTCTCGCTGTAACCGTCGGCGATCGTCTTCCAGTTCGCGTCGACCTCCACGGTCAGCGTGGCATAGCAGCGGAAGTCGCTCAGCCGGCACCACGCGATGTCGTCGGGCACCGCCTCGAGGTACTCGAGCAGCGGCATCGCGTCGAGGTCGGGATTGACGAAAACCAGTCCCTCCCAGGTGTCCACCCGGACCGGCACCAGCGGGAAGTCGGACATCTTCAGCGACCCGAAGCCCTTGCGGTTGGGTACCCGCCTGAGCGTGCCGGCCAGGTCCCAGGTCCACCCGTGATAGCCGCACTTGAGCTCGCGCAGCCCCGAGCCCGATCCCACGCACACGGAGTTGCCACGGTGGCGGCAGGCGTTCTGGAAGGCCCGCAGCGCCCCGTCGTCACCGCGTACGATCAGCACACCGTATGGGCCGCAACGGTATTCGAAATAATCACCCGGCTCGGCGACGTGGTCGACCATGCACGCCAGCTGCCAGACCTTCGGCCACATCCGCTCGAACTCCAGAGCGGCGAACGCGGGGGAGTAATACCGGTGCGCGGGCACCCGGGCCGGGCTTTCCGGCGGGGTGCCGATGGCGTCCTCGTCGCGGGCGCGGGTTGGATTGCCGGCGGACGCGTTCATGCGTGCAGCCTTAACGCGCTCCGCGCACCAAGCGGCCGGGACGCGCACCGGTGTCGACGTCGTGGCGCCGGGTCACGGTCCCGCTGACGATGGTGGCCGCGTAGCCGCTCGCCCCCTGCAGGATTCGGTTGCCGCCGGCGGGCAGGTCGAAGGCCATGGCCGCGGGATGCAGAGTCAGGGCATCCATGTCGATGACGTTGATGTCGGCCTTCTTGCCCGGCTCGATGGTGCCGCGATCGGTGAGGCCGAACAGGTGGGCGGTGTCGCGGGCCTGCTTGCGGATCACGTACTCCAGCGACAGCTTTTCGCCGCGGCGCCGGTCCCGCGCCCAGTGCGTGAGCAGGAACGTGGGATACGAAGCGTCACAGATCATCCCGCAGTGGGCGCCGCCGTCGGAGAGACCGAGCACGCCGGCCGGGTGTAGCAGCATCTCCCGGATCGCGTCGCAGTTGCCGTCGGCATAGTTGTACAGCGGCAGCATCAGCATGGCGGTTGCGTCCTGCTCGAGCATGAGGTCGTACAGGGTGGACAGCGGGTCCTCGCCGCGCGCCTTCGCGATGGCCGCGACGGTACGGTCCGGGGTGGGCTCGTAGTCGGGCGGGTTGCCGAGTGCGTAGAGGCGGTGCAGGGAGTGCTGCACCAGGGCGAACATCCCGTCGAACAACAGGGTCGGGTCGGCGGCCAGGTCGTCGTCGGCCAGGATGGCGGCCTTGACCGCGGGATCGGCCAGGCGTCGCGCGAGTTCCTCGCGGCTGCATTCGGCGGCCAGACGGCGATAGGTGGGCCGGTGGCTGAAGCCGTGATGGCCCTGGAATCCGATCATCATGCCGAACGGCCGGGCCGCGACCTGCGGGTACAGCCGGGCACCGCCGGCGTGCGCGTCGGCGGAGAGGTCGAGCATCTCGCGCCACAGGTTGGGGTCGGCGTCCACTTGAATAAGAGCGAAGGAGACCGGCCGGTCGATCTCGGCGCTCAGTCGGCGCATCCAGTCCAGTTCCTTCTTGGGGGCGACGATGTCCTCGCCCGCGGCGCCTTGCGGTGCCAGCTCGAAGACGGCCTGACCGCCGGTGGCCATGGCGCGCCCGAGGCCGAACAGCTCGTCCTCGGCGGCGTAGGTGCCGGGGACCGGTTCGCCGTCCATCGCGCGGTGCCCCATCGTGCGGGAGGTGGAAAATCCGAGCGCGCCGGCCTCGATCGCTTCCCGAACCAGCCGGCCCATGGCCTCGATGTCCTCTGGGGTGGCCGGCTCGTTGCGCGCCCCCCGCTCGCCCATCGCGTAGGCGCGAACGGCGCCGTGGGCGACCTGGCTGCCGACGTCGACGGCGAACTTGTGCTTGTCGATCGAGTCCAGGTATTCGGGATAGGTTTCCCAGCCCCAGGTGATGCCCTCGGTGAGCGCTGTGCCGGGAATGTCCTCCACGCCCTCCATCAACTCGATCAGCCACTTCTCGGTGCCGGGGCGCACCGGCGCGAAGCCGACGCCGCAGTTTCCGGTCACGATCGTGGTGACGCCATGGCCGCTGGACGGCTCGAGCAGGCTGTCCCAACTCACCTGGCCGTCGTAGTGGGTGTGGATGTCGACAAAGCCCGGGGCCACCACCAGGCCCGTGGCATCGATGGTTTCGGCGGCCTCACCGCCCATTTCGGGTTGATCGGTGCCGCGGCGGACCACATCGACGATCTTGCCGTCCTTGATGCCGACGTCGGCGCGATAGCGCTCCGCGCCGGTGCCGTCGACGACGGTGCCACCAACGATCTTCAGGTCGAACATGAGACTCTCCTTGCCGCCAGCGGCTGAAGACGCAAAAGACCCGCAGCATTACGCTACTGGAAGTAGCGTAACTCTTGGCGCGGTCACCGCAATAGGTTCGGCGAAACTCGCTTGCCCTAAAGCGAACTCTTTAGCGCCGCGACCGTTTCCAGATCGTCGAGCGCTTCTACACCGCGCCGCAGCCCTTCCATGGCAACCTCTTCGGCCTGCAGGCCGCCCAGGCCCGCGGTGATCAGCGGCGCGACGTACGCGTACAGCGCGGCCTGGCGAAAGCGCAGCCAGAGTTCGTCGCGGTCCAGTTCGGGCCCACCCGCCGCGGCGAGCGAGCGGCGGTAGTCGTCGAGCAGTTCGCGCTGGGTCGTCTGGCGGTCTTCGGGCGTCAGGCTGGTGATCAGCGTGTAGGCCAGTTCGCGTGACGGGTGCCCGCGCCGCACCGCCTGCCAATCCAGCAATCCGGCCTTACCGCCGTGGAAGTACATGTTGCCCGGGTGCGCATCGCCATGCATGACGGCGTGTGGGGGAGTGTCGATGAGGGTGGCGACGGCCCGGTAGTTGTCGGCGATGAAGCGGCCGCTTTCGAGGGGGATCTCGGTGCGCTCGGCAAGGCGCTTGATCGAGGCGCGCATCAGCGATCCGGTCAGCAGGGAGGTGACGTCGCCGGACGGCGTGTAGAGCCAGCCCAACGGGCCGCGCCCGTCGCGCGGGAGTCGGTTCCAGAACGTGGCGTGCAGGTCGGCGAGCAGCTCGACGATCAGGCTGGCCTGCTCGGGCGAAAGCGGGTGCAGGGTGTCGGGGAACTCGCACGAATCGGCGGGAAGGTCCTCCAGCACCAGCAGGTAGCGCCCCGTCCACGGGTCGAACGCCGTGCCATAGGCATACGGGGTCCCGACCACCTGCGGCGCGAGCTGGCGGTAGAACCGCACCTCGGTGTGTCCGAGCCGGCCCAATTCACCCATCAACCGGGTGGCCGCCGTCTTCGCCGCGAGCTTGACGAACACCGAGTCCGGGACGTTCTTTCCGGTCAGCACCAGCCGCGCCCGCGACGACGTCCCCGCGTCGCTGTCCAGGACGCGGACCGTCCTGACGGCGGTGCCCATCACCTTGGAGAGCACTGCAGCGTCGAGGTCCCGCACTCGCCGGGGCAACCCCAATCGGCCGCCGACCACCGCGTCGGTGGCGACCCGGCCCACGCCGCGGCCCAGGTGAGCGGCCAAGCCGGCAGCCGAAATCGCCCGCGTCACGGGGTTATTCATATTTTTCGTTTCTTGGTGCGGACGTGTCACCCGCACCGCGAGTCGTTCGGACATCGCGGCACGGGGTCAGACAAAAATACCCGAACGTCTGGGCATCAGACAATAAGGCGTTATTGTCTGATCTCCGGTACCAGGGCGCGCACCACGAATTGGTCGACGAACTCGCGTTGGTCGGCGACCGGGCGGTACCGCCAAGAGGGCGCCAGGAGAAACATGGTCGCCGTGTGCAGCCATTGGACAACCGACCGTGGGTCGAGATCGGCGTGCAGACGGCCGGCCGACTTCCAGCGATCCAGCAGCGGTTGGTAGTGCCGCAACAGCGTCTCCACGATGGGCTCCGAACCCTTCTGGAGCGCCGTCGCCACGGCCGTGCTCTCGGCGGCGAACAGCGCTTCATTCAGTGGATCGCCGTCCACCGACTCGACGCGGGCCAGCACCATCTCGGGCACCGACCGCACTGGATCGTCGGGGGCGGCCAGCGAGCGGACCAATTCGCCGAGCGCATGGTCGACCCGTTTCAGGATCAGGGCCAGCAAGACGTCGTCGCGGCCGGGGAAATACCGGTAGACCGTGGATCGCGACACGCCCGCCTCGTCGGCCACCTCACCCATCCGGAACTGAGTGTTGCCGCGCCGCGCGATGCAGCGGCCCACGGCATCCAGGATGCGCCTGCGGGCCTCCTCGTCATCGAGGATCGCGCGGTCGTCGCCCCACCGGCGACTCGGTTCCATGGCGCAGATGTTACGGGGTCAGTTCCCCATGACAACGAATTCCATTGCGGACCAAGCACATCGGATGCAAGTCGGGGACCGCGGGGTCAAGCGTTCCGGCGTTGCGTCAGATCGGTCCAGGTCAAGGTGACGCGGGTGCCGCGCGGGGTGCGGTCGATGGCCACGTCGTCGGCGAGTGTCTCCATCAACGGGATGCCGCGTCCGCGGCGTTGCTGCTGGTAATGGGCCGGAAGTTGCTGACGCCAACGGCCGCGATCGTCGACAGTGACGGACAAGGTGTCGGACTGCCGGTCATAGGCCGCGCTCACGTCCAGCGTCCCGCGCCGGGAAGCCTCGCAATAGGCGAATTCCGCGGCGTTGGCGATGGCTTCGTTCACCGCCAGCAGGACGTCGCTGAACCGGTCGGAACTGAGCGTGGAATGCGTTTCGAGCCAGATCCCGAACTCGGCTCGGGCGCGAGCAGCGCTGCGCGGGTCAGCGGCGACGCGATTCCGCGCGAAGCGGGATCGGTCATCGATATTCGACACGTCATGCGGTTGAGGATCAGAGCGCCCCATCGTTCCCAGTTGTGCCCCCATCTCGAGGTTCACCCACCAGCAATGCCGCTCAGTGCGTCGTCTAGCGAGCTGTAGAGCGCGAGCACGCTGTCGATTCCCATCAGTTTGATCGGTCTGCTCGTCGCCGAGCCGTTGGCGACGACCGCGAATTGTGTCGGCGGCTCGGTCTCCGCCTGCGCGGTCACCAGAACGGTCATCCCGGCTGACGCCAAGAAGTCCACTTTCGACAGGTCAACGATCAGCGCGGCGGGTTTGGTCGCCAGCGCGGTCTGGATGGCCTCGGCCAGATGCGGCGAGCTGAGCATGTCCACTTCACCCGAGACGGTCAGCACGACCGCCTGATCTACCTGCTGTTTTCCCACTGAGAAAGCGGTCGGATCGATTGGATCACCAGTAAATTCGCCCATGGTCTATCACTCACATTCGGTCCCTGGTGGGACACCGTTAGCTCTTAAAACAGCCACTGCCAACACCGGGGGCTGCTTGTTCAACCCCACGGAAAGCGCTTGCCCTTCGGAGGAGACACACTCCGTTGATTCGCGCTCTAGCTACAGATGCAGCCGCAGATTGTTTATTCGATGGTATGACACGCGGGGAACGACACCCAAAACGAGTGAACGAATCGCGTCGGCGCGCCGTCCTGTGAGTGTGTGCGACGCCTCCCGCAGAAGTTGCGCATGGCATTGGCCCATGCGTGAATTGCCTGTACCGGATTCGTGTCCAGCTCGGGCCCACTGGCCTGCCCAAACGCGGAAGGACGGTCGGCGTGGAGCCCGGTGATCGCGGTGGGGAGCCAGACGACCTCGAGCCGGCCGGCGCCCGTCCCGACGCGGTGACACGCCGGCGCGCACTGCTGGGCATGGGGGCGGTGGCCGGCATCGCCGCGGTCGATGTCGGTGGCTTCGCCTACGCAGGCGGTTGGCTGCGACCCGGCGCTCTGACACCGCCCCGGTTCGCCGACCGCTTCGAAAACGTCTACGGGCGCCACGACGGTTTTCGCCGGAATCACGCCAAGGGGCTCAGCGCGGTCGGAACATTTACGAGCACCGGGGCGGCGGCGGCGATCTGCCGGGCCGCGGTCTTCCGGCCGGGAACCGTGCCGGTGATCGGCCGGTTCTCGCTGTCGGGTGGCCTTCCGGATCAGGCGGACGCGCCGACCACGGTGCGCGGACTGGGCTTGCTCTTCCAGGGCCCCGATGGCCAGCAATGGCGCACCGCGATGGTCAACATCCCCGTCTTCCCGGACAGCACGCCGCAGGGCTTCTACGACCGGTTGCTCGCGTCCAAACCCGTGGCGGCGACGGGCAAGGCCGACCCGGAGAAGATGGCCGCCTTCCTCGATCGTCATCCCGAGACGGTCGCGGCGATGAAGGTCATCAAGCAGGCCCCGCCGAGCGCGGGGTTCGCCGACAGCGCGTTCCACGGCCTGAACGCGTTTCATTTCACCAACGGCGCCGGGGCGACCGTTCCGGTGCGCTGGGCCGCCGTTCCGCAGCAAGCGCCGGCCGCGCCGGCGTCACCGGCCGGCAAGGACTACCTGTTCGACGACCTCATTCGCGCGCTTGCGCAGCGACCACTGAATTGGCGCCTGGTGCTCACCGTCGGCGAACCCGGTGATCCGACCCACGACGCCACGAAACCCTGGCCGCGATCGCGCCGCACCATCGACGCCGGCACCATCACCGTCACGGCGGTGCAGACCGAGGTGCCCGGCAACGCCCGCGACATCAACTTCGACCCGCTGGTGCTGCCGGACGGCATCACCGCCTCCGACGACCCGCTGCTGGCCGCGAGGTCGGCCGTCTACGCCCGCTCGTTCACCCGCCGCGCGGAGGAACCCAAGACGCCCAGCGCGGTCGACGTTTCCCGGGTGCTCCGGTGACGGCCGGGGCCGCCGCGGCACGGTTCGCGCTCCCGTCCCGCCTGCTGCACTGGCTGATGGCGCCCATGGTCATCGCGCAACTGCTCATCGGCGTCACCATGGTCGCGGCGCTGAGCTACTACCCGCTGCTGCTGGCCATCCATCGGCCGCTGGGCGTGCTGATCCTGGCGTTCGCCGTGGTGCGGCTGGCGAATCGGCTCAGGCACCGGCCCCCACCGTTTCTGGCCACGATGAGTCGCGCCGAACGGCGCATCGCGACGTGGTCGGAATACCTGCTCTATGCCCTGCTGCTGGTGCAGCCCCTCACCGGGTGGGCCATGTTGTCGGCGGCGCGGTTCCCGGTCACGCTGGTGGGGCCGCTGCGGCTGCCCGGCATCGCGCCGCACAGCATCGACGTGTTCGCGGTGCTGCGCGAGTGCCACGGCGCTCTGGCATTACTGCTGTTTCTGACGTTCACCGCCCACATGTGCGCGGTGCTCTTTCACACGCTCGTGCTGCGCGACGGGCTGCTTGACCGCATGGCGCTGTGGCGCGCCAGGCCCGCCCCGGCGCGGCCAGAGCAAGCCGAGCTGTAACGACCTGCCTCCCCGGGCTGCGATCGGCCGAATATGATCGGCACGATTAGCGCAGGGTGCTGGGCACCGCGGGCGCCGTGACCATATGCCGACCACGAAGGAGTGGGGAACTTCCATGCCGAACGAGAAGCAAGCGGAGCGGATGACGTCGGGCAAGGGGTTCATCGCCGCGCTCGACCAGAGCGGCGGCTCGACGCCCAAGGCGCTGCGGCTCTACGGCATCCAGGACGACGCGTATTCCTCCGAAGAGGAGATGTTCGACCTCATCCATCAGATGCGCTCGCGGATCATCACCTCCCCGGCGTTCACAGGGGACCGGGTCCTGGCCGCGATCCTGTTCGAGCAGACCATGGACCGCGAGATCGAGGGCACCCCGTCCACCACCTATCTGTGGGAGACCAAGGGCGTGGTGCCCATCCTCAAGATCGACAAGGGCCTGGCCGAGGCGTCAGACGACGTGCAGCTGATGAAGCCGATCCCGGGACTGGACGAGCTCCTGCAGCGCGCCGTGAGCAAGGGTGTCTTCGGTACCAAGGAACGGTCGGTGATCGGCGGCGCCAACGCCAAGGGCATCGCCGCCGTCGTCGCCCAGCAGTTCGAGCTCGCCCACCAGGTGCTCTCGCACGGTCTGGTGCCCATCATCGAGCCCGAGGTCACCATCTCGATCGCGGACAAGGCCGACGCCGAGCGCATCCTGCGTGACGAGATCACCAAGCAACTCGAGAACGTGCCCGACGGGCAGCGCGTGATGCTCAAGCTGAGCCTGCCGACCGAGGCCAACTTCTACCGCCCCCTGATCGACCACCCGAAGGTGATGCGAGTGGTCGCCCTTTCCGGCGGCTACTCGCGCGAGGAGGCCAACGAGCTGCTGGCGAAGAACCACGGGCTGATCGCCAGCTTTAGCCGCGCGCTGACCGAAGGGCTCACCGTCGACCAGTCCGACGAGCAGTTCAACGCCACGCTGGACAAGGCGATCCAATCGATCTACGACGCGTCGGTCGCCGGCTGAGCCCACCGATGGCGGCGACCCGCGTTCGCCCGGCTTCGCCGCGCTCGCGATCGCCGCTAGTAGCGGTGGTCGGCCATCCGGGGCGGGCCGTCGCCGGCGTCACGTTCGTCCGACACCACGGCGGGCACCATCTCGCTCGTCACCAGCCCGTCGTCGCGAGTCAATTCGTCGATCACGTCAAAGGATTCGGCGATGTTGGCCGGGGTGTCGACGACGATGGTCACCACCGGGACGCGTCGGCGTAGCGAGAGGAACTTGTCCCCGTGCGGTCGATGATCACCGTGGTAGCCCCAGATGCCCCGCACCACCGTCGCGCCGTCGGGCGCGTTTCGTTGACGAAGCCGCTGCACGATCGCGCGGTGAATCGGCACCCCGTCGCGTAGGGCCGACTCGGACGTGTAGACCGTCAACTTTTGGAACAGTGGTAGACCCCGTTCGTCGACCCCCGGGAGCGCGTGCGGCCGTTCCAGAAGTTCGCCGTCGCGTTTGCACACGCGGATCCGCTCGAGCGTGACCATGGGTTGCCGAAGCAGCCCCATCAGCTCCGGCAACACCTCGCCGATGCGCTCGCCGGATCCGACCGCGACGATCATCATCGGGACGTTGGCGTTGCGCCCGAAGAAGCGCGCACGGTGCCGCTGCCCATCGGTGACGCCGTCGACGCCCAGCAGCACCGATGCCCCGGCTATCCGGCGCCGGTGCAGCACATCGCAGATCGCGACGTAGGCGGGGGCGCCGTTGACGCGCTCCTTGCGGCCGACGTAGACGGTCAGCTTGACGGCTTCCCGCAATTCGCCGGGAAGCCGCAGCGCCCCGTCGTCGCGTAGCAGCCGCGCCCGCTCCAAGGTGACCAGGCCCCGCTGCTTGATGGCGAGCACCGGGTCGAGCAGGGCCTCGATCTTCGTCCTGGTATCGACAGCGACGATCGCGACGGGTGGGTCCTCGGACAATGTCAGCGACTCGTCGGTTCTCAAGTGGCGCCCGGAACCGAAGCCTCCGATGCCACGCAACACCACGCCACAGGCGATGCGTTGCCGGGCATAGAGATCGAGCAGCACATCGGACACAAAGCCCTCGTCGGTCCGCCGCCGCTCGGCCAGGTAGGTGGTGAGCTTCAGGCAGTCTTCGTCCATGTCCGCTCCAGTCGCTTTGCGGCGATCCTACTAGGTTGGGACCTCAAGCGCCGCAACGGTGTTCGACGCTGTTCGGCTCACCGCAGGGTTTCGGTCGGCACCGCGTAGCGGTCCTGGTAGGCGCGCACCCGCTCGCGGACCTCGTCGGCCTGCAGGCCGGTGTCCGACCAGGTGTAGCGGCCGCGCCCGCCGTCACCGGGGTGGGCGGCAAGGAACTCACGCATCTTCTGCTCGGCGTCGGGTCGCAGCTCGCGGTCGAGCCGCTGGTAGATGTCTTTGATCGTGGTCCACGGGTCGTTGATGAAGTCGGCGTACTGCACGTCGATCACGCGGTCCGCCGGCACCGCCCCGCAGTCGCGCAGGGCCATCTCGCGCTCCAGCCCGACGACGATCTCCTCGTAGGACTGGGCCGCGCACTCGGCGATGCTGGACTCGTCGCTGCACATCCGGCGCAGGTGGTGGGTCAGTGCGGCAATCGACGAGATGACGTTGAGCGGGTCGCGATGGGTCTGCACGATCAACGCGTCAGGGTATTCGCCCAGCAGCGTGTCGAGCTGCCACAAATGTGCCGGGGACTTCAGCAACCACTGTCCGGGAACGCCGGATTGCAAGTGCTGCAGGAAGATTCGGTGAAACCGGTAGGCGCCCGTGTGGTCGGCCTCGTAGAGCAGCCAGCGGTAGTAACCGGGCAGGCGGTACTGCACCGAAAAGATCATGCTGACGAACTCTGCGGCCGTGATGCGCACGCACTCCTGGCCGACGAGGGCGCCCATCGGATGAAAGGCCAGAAACCCCGGCATGATCTGCTCGGACATCTCGATGGCGGCCTGCGCCTGCGCGATGCGCGGATCGTCGTGATAGGTCTCCGGCTGCGGAACGGGGCAGGGCTCGTCGACCTCCCAGGTCAACGGGGCGCGCAGCGCAGGGTCCTGGGCGAGCAGGTCGTAGAGGATCGTGGTCCCGGTGCGCGGCTGACCGACGATGAATATCGGTGCCGCAACCGGTTTCGTCGCGACCTCGGGATGCTGCTTGCGCCAGGCGATCACGCCCAGGCGATTCTTGAGAGCCCGCATGATGTCGAGGTAGGCGATTTCCACACCGATGTCCGACAGCCGCGCGTCGTTGATCAGCCCGTCGGTGAGGCGGTGGAGGCCTGGCCGCCACCCCTCGGCGCCGAAGTCGTCGCTTCCGACTTCCTCGCAGGCGGTGGCGATCAGCCGTTCGGGGGCGAATCGGTCCTTCAGTGTCATACCGGCTCCTCACATCGGCGCACCGCCACTGCCACGTCGGGAGGGCTTGGGTTGTCCAGCCAGCGCAGGACGACAAAGCCGCGGTGGCGGCCACCGGTGTCGAGCCAGTGGCCCACTCCGAAGTCCTTCGCGGAGATCGCGATTCGCACCCGGCCGTCCCCATCGGGTGCGACGCCGCGGTTCGTCACCGAGCCGTGCCGGGCACGCGGTTCCAGGCACTCGTGCCAGATGCTTTCCAGCGTGACGTTCCAATAGCGGGTGTCGGGGGGAGCGATGTCGAGGACCAGTGCCTCGTCCGGTTCGAGCCGGTAGGTCCCGATCATGTACAGGTTGTCCGGGGTGGTGTCAGCGGCGCCGAGGTTGGCGGCCTCGGCGGTCAGCAACGTGTTCGGCAAGTCGAGCAGTTCCGGCTTGATGGTGCGGTGCAGCGTCGCGAGCTTCATCAATGACCACGCCATTGCGGTGAACTGGTCGGCGAGCTCGCCGTCCGTCAGCGGCGCGAGTGGGCGGGGGTTCAACGCCTCGATCCGCAGCGTGGCCAGCTCTTCACGCGCGCGATCACCGATGTACTCCCGCACCACCACCGACGAGGCGTCCTCGGGAATCTTCACCCATTGCGCACCGGCGAGATCGTCCGGTTCGTCCGCGGACAGCACGAGCGCGAATTCGCCTGCGTCGAGGGCCAAGTCGACGTCGCTGACGTATGCCGCCATGCGGCGCGGCGTCAGCCCCGTCCCGGCCAGGATTTGCAGCCCGAGGTAGGCGCTGGTGCCCCGGGATCCGGTGATCCGGTAGCTCCGGTCCCCACGAATCATCGCCAGGTAGTAGTTGCCATCGGGGTTGGGACCGCCGACCATGCGGTTGTCCGAACACATATCGAAGAATGAGGGCCGCTCGGCATCCGACTCGACCGACATCTGCGCGCACAGGGAAGCGACGCGGGCGATCAGCCGGAGCCCTTCGAGCAGTTCCCGCTCGGACTCGGCGTCCTCGGTCACGACCTTGGTGACGTCAGCAAGCATCTGCTGGACGAACTGCCAAGCGGCGCGCGCCCGCTGACTGGACGAATCCGCCTCGTGAGACATCGTCTCATGCTAAGACTATGTCTTACAGTTCGGGGTTGATTCACGGGAAAAGGTGGGGAATGGCTGCGACGGCCTCGCTGGCCGAACGGAAACGGATGGCCATGCGTCAGCGCATTGCCGCCGCCGCCGCTCAGCTGGTCGCCGACCGCGGTTTGGCGGGCACGACGGTGGACCGCATCGCCGACGAGGCCGACATCGGGCGGGCGACCTTCTTCCGCTACTTCAACTCGAAGGAAGACGCCGTCGCCGAGGGCATGACCGTCCATTGGCTCGACCGGATCACCGCCGCCCTGGCGGCCCAGCCCGAGCGCCTGAGCGCCACCGATGCGGTGATCGGCGCCTTCTCGGAGCTCGCCGACGGGTTCGCCGACATCGAGGGCCAGGTTCGCGAATTGGCCATCCTGACAAGGTCTTCCGACACACTGGACGCGTGGACACTGCACATCTACGTGCGGTACGAGCGTGCGATCGCCGACCTGATCGCGCCGCGGCTGACGCGACTTGCCCCGCAGGACCCAAGACCCCGGTTGATCGGCGCGGCGGCGATGGCCACCGTGCGGATCGCCCTCGATGACTGGCTCAGCCACGGGGGCTCTCTTCCGGACCGCGTGAGTCAGGGGCTAAGAGCGATCACGATCAGGTGATCAGCGATTGAGCGCCTCGACGATGAGCCGCGTCGTGCGCTCGGCTCGGCGCCGCGAGTAGTGCTGGGCGCCGGAAAGGATCGGGTACACCACACCGCCGACGATCGCGTCCGCGGCCGATTCGGCCAGGGCGGCGGCGATACCGTCGGCGAGCAGCCGGGCCCGCACGCTCTCGTGCAGCGGCGCGCTGAATCCGGCACGCAGTCTGACGGCGGTGTCCTCGTGTTCCATGCAGGCGACGGTCAGGGTCCGCAACATCGCGGAACCGCGGGCGGTCGTCAGGCTGGTCACCAGCCTGCCCACCCAGCCCACCAGGTCGGCGGCCAGGTCACCGGTATGGGACACCGACGCCAGCAACTGATCGGCGTCCTCGAGCATGACGTCGGCGACCAGCGCCGGGCGGCTGGGCCACCACCGGTAGATGGTCTGCTTGCCCACCCCGGCCCTGGCGGCGACGGCCTCGATGGTCAGACCGTCGAAGCCGCGCTCGAGAAGCAGCTCGCGCGTGGCGGTGACGATCGCCGTGCGCGACTTCTCGCTGCGCCGCCTCGGCGTGCCCACCTGGGTGAGATCGCTTGGCATATGGTGATCCTCACTGCCGCGGTGGCCCGCTTTACATAGCCTGACTACCCCCGGTAGTCTGCCACAAGACGAGACGGTCCGTCTTGTAAGTCCCGGAAGGATCAGTCGGTGCGGCCAACCATAGTCACCTCTCGGCCGCCATCGTGACCCTGGGACTGAGTCCGGAGCAGCAGGAGCTCAGCGACGCCGTCGGGCAGTTCGCCGACCGGCACGCCCCGATCGCCGCCACCCGCGACAGCTTCGAGGACCTCGCGGCGGGGCGGCGCCCCGGATGGTGGGATGCCCTCGTCGCCAACGGCTTTCACGCCGTACATTTACCCGAAAGCCTGGGCGGCCAGGGCGGCCGGCTGATCGACGCGGCCTGCGTTCTGGAGGCGGCGGGCAAGGCGCTGTTGCCCGGGCCGCTGTTGCCGACGGTTGCCGCGGGGGCCGTCGCGTTGCTTGCCGATGCCACGCCGGCCGCCGAAGCATTGGTGCGCGACCTGGCCGCCGGCGTCATCGCGGCCGTAGTGCTTCCCGACGACGGCGACTTCAGGGCACGGTCGGACGGCGGGGAATGGCGGATCACCGGGGCGTCGGAGGTAACCGTCGGGGTCTGCGCGGCGGAAACGGTCCTCGTCGCCGCCCGAGCGGAAGACAACGACGTGGTCTGGGTTGTTGTCGACACCGAAAACCCCGCGGCGACAGCGGAGCCCGTCAACGGCACCGACCTGGTCGCGGACGCCGGCATCCTGCGACTCGACGACTATCGTGCGGCCGAGTCGGAAGTGCTCAGTGGGATCGACCCCGACCGCGCGCGGTGCGTCACCGTGAGTCTGGTGGCCAGCGCGATGGCCGGCATCGCGCAGTGGTGCGTCGAGGCGGTCACCGCGCATCTGCGCATCCGCGAGCAGTTCGGCAAGGTGATAGGAACCTTCCAGGCGCTGCAGCACAGTGCGGCGATGCTTTTGGTCAACAGCGAGTTGGCCACCGCGGCGGCCTGGGACGCGGTGCGCGCGGTCGATGAATCGCTCGACCAGCACCGAATGGCGGCCGGTGGCGCGGCGACGATCGCGGTCTCGCCGATCCCGGACCTGGTGCTCGACGCGCTGACGATGCTCGGCGCCATCGGTTTCACCTGGGAACACGACGTGCACCTGTACTGGCGGCGGGCCATCAGCCTGGCGGGATCGATAGGTCCGGCGAATCGCTGGGCGCGCCGGCTGGGCGAGCTTACGTGCGCCCAGACGCGCGACATGTCGGTGAATCTCGGCGACGCCGAACCCGCCTTCCGGTCCTGGGTCGCCGAGACGCTGGATGCGGCAATGCAGTTGCGCAACGACAAACCGGCACCGCACGGCGACTACCCGGACCAGGCCTCGGGGCCCCAGCGCACGTTGATCGCCGATGCCGGCCTGATGGCACCGCACTGGCCGGCGCCCTGGGGCGTCGATGCGGGTCCGCTCAAACAGCTCATCATCGACGAAGAGTTCGCCAAGCGACCCGGGCTGGTCCGGCCGTCGCTGAACATCGCCGAGTGGATCCTGCCCTCGGTGCTGGCCGCGGCACCGAAAGACCTGCAAGAGAAGCTGATTCCGCCGACCCAACGCGGCGAGATCCATTGGTGTCAGCTGTTCAGTGAACCCGGTGCCGGCTCCGATCTCGCGTCGCTGGCCACCCGGGCGACCAAGGTGGACGGCGGTTGGCGGATCAACGGCCACAAGATCTGGACGTCGCTGGCGCAGTACGCCGACCTTGGCGCCCTGCTGGCGCGCACCGACCCCGAAGCCAGCAAGCACCGCGGCATCGGTTACTTCATCCTCGACATGCGGTCGCCCGGCATCGAAATCGAGCCGATCAAAACCGCAACCGGGCAGGCGCACTTCAACGAGGTGTTCCTCAACGACGTCTTCGTTCCCGACGAGATGTTGCTGGGCGCCCCCACCGACGGCTGGAGCCTCGCTATCGCCACCATGGCCGAGGAGCGTTCGGCCATCGGCGGATACGTCAAGTTCGACCGCGCCGTCGCGCTCCGCCGGCTCGCGGCGCAGCCCGGACCCGACCGTGACGACGCGTTGCGCGCGCTCGGCGAGCTCGATGCCTACGCCAACGCGATCAGGGCGCTCGGGGTGCGGGAGACCATCCGGCTGCTCGACGGCCAGGCGTCGGGTCCGGCGTCCAGCATCGCCAAGGTCGCGATGAACGTGCTGCTGCGGCGTACCTTTCAAGCCACGTTGCAGTTGACCGGGCAGGTCGCGATGGTCGATGATCCCGACGCAGCGGTCGTGGAACCCTATTTGCATCTCCCCGCCGAATTGCTCGGCGGGGGAACCCGCGAGATTCAGCTCAACATCATCGCGCAGATGATCCTCGGACTCCCCCGAAAGTAGGACAGCCCATGGGATTACGCGGAGAAGCGGCGATCGTCGGTTACGTCGAGTTGCCGCCCGAGCGGCTCAACAAGGCCTCCCTTGCGCCGTTCGCGATCGAACAATGGGCGGAACTGTCGGCGGCCGCGCTCGAGGACGCCGGGCTGCCCGGCGATGTCGTCGACGGGATCGTGGCGTCGCACCTGGCGGAGTCGGAGATCTTCGTGCCCTCCACCATCGCCGAATATCTCGGCGTCGGAGCGCGATTCGCCGAGCACGTGGACCTCGGTGGAGCCAGCGCGGCGGCCATGGTCTGGCGGGCGGCCGCGGCGATCGAGCTGGGCATCTGTGACGCGGTCCTATGTGCACTGCCGGCGCGGTACATCATCCCGTCGTCGAAGAAGAAGCCCAGGCCCATGGTCGACGCGATGTTCTTCGGTTCATCGAGCAACCAATATGGCTCCCCTCAGGCCGAATTCGAGATTCCCTACGGCAACCTCGGCCAGAACGGGCCCTACGGGCAGGTGGCCCAGCGCTATGCGGCCGTCTACGGGTACGACGAGCGGGCGATGGCCAAGATCGTCGTCGATCAGCGGTTCAACGCCAACCACACCGAGGGCGCGATCTGGAAGGACAAGCCGCTTACGGTCGACGACGTCTTGGCCAGCCCGGTGATCGCCGACCCGCTGCACATGTTGGAGATCGTCATGCCCTGCGTCGGGGGCGCCGCGGTGGTGGTCGCCAACGCGGATCTCGCCAAACGCGCGCGCCACCGGCCGGTGTGGGTCAAGGGATTCGGCGAGCACGTGCCCTTCAAGACCCCGACCTATGCCAAGGACCTGCTGCACAGCCCGATCGCGGAGGCCGCCGACACCGCGTTCGCCATGACGGACCTGAGCCGCGAGCAGATGGACATGGTCTCGATCTACGACTGCTACACCATTACCGTGCTGCTGTCGCTGGAGGACGCGGGCTTCTGCGAGAAGGGCAGGGGCATGGAGTTCGTCGCCAACCATGACCTCACCTTCCGCGGTGACTTCCCGCTCAACACCGCGGGCGGGCAACTGGGCTTCGGTCAGGCCGGGCTGGCCGGCGGCATGCACCACGTCTGCGACGCCACGCGCCAGATCATGGGTCGCGCGGGGGCGGCGCAGGTCGCCGACTGTCACCGCGCCTTCGTGTCCGGCAACGGCGGAATCCTGTCGGAACAGACCACGCTGATTCTCGAGGGGGACTGATCACAGATGGCCACCTTCGAGCGCCCGATGCCTGTCAAAACCCCTACCAGCACGCCGTTTTGGGACGCGCTGGCGCAGCACCGGATCGTCATCCAGTACTCGCCCTCGCTGGGGAGCTACGTGTTCTACCCGCGGGTGCGGGCGCCGCGCACGCTCGCCGATGATCTGGAATGGCGAGAGATCTCCGGCATGGGAACGTTGTATTCCTTCACCGTGGCCCGCCGGCCGGTGAGCCCGCACTTCGCCGATGCCGTGCCGCAGCTGCTGGCCATCGTCGAATGGGACGAGGGGCCAAGGTTTTCCACCGAGATGGTCAACGTCGACCCAGCCGACCTGCGGGTGGGCATGCGGGTGAAGCCGGTGTTCTTCGACTACCCGGAGCACGACGTCACGATGCTGCGGTACGCGCCCGCCGACTGACGCCGACCAATGTGCGGCCAGTTGCGCAGTCGCGGCGGGACTATTAGTCCCTGTAGTACCCGCGCTTTGGCCACAAAATGCGGGTGCGGCCTGCGCACTCCGTCGTTGCAGTGCAATTGTTTAGCCGCGGTCGCGAACCGGCGGACGCGGTTGACACTGTGATCGACGCCATTGTCTACTAGTCACTATATCGGCGAGGAGTGCGGCATGAGCAAGGACGATCTGATCCTGATCAGCGTGGACGATCACATCGCCGAGCCAGCCGACATGTTCGACGCGCACGTTCCCGCGAAATACAAGGACCGTGCCCCCCGGGTGGTCGTCGAACCCGACGGCATCCAGCAGTGGTATTACGGTGAGGTCCGCGGGCGGAACATGGGCCTGAACGCCGTGGCGGGAAAGCCGCGGGAGATGTACAACATCGACGCCTCCCGCTACGACGAGATGAGGCCCGGGTGCTTCAACGTCGACGAGCGGGTCCGCGACATGAATGCCGGCGGCCAGCTGGCCGGCCTGAACTTCCCCAACTTCACCGGCTTCTCCGGGCAGGTCCTCAACCAGGGCCCCGACCGCGACACCAACCTGGTGATGATCAAGGCCTACAACGACTGGCACATCGACGAGTGGTGCGCGACCTACCCGGGCCGCTTCATTCCCTGCGGCATCCTGCCGCTGTTCGACGTGGCCGAGGCGGCCAAGGAAGTCAACCGCCTCGCCGGGAAAGGCTGCCACGCGGTGACGTTCTCGGAGAATCCAGAGGCGTTGCAAATGCCCAGCATTCACACCAAGTATTGGTATCCGCTGTTCGAGGCGGTCTGTGAGAACAAGACGGTGCTGTGCACGCATGTCGGCTCCGCGTCGCGCTCTCCCCAGGTGTCGACGGACGCCCCACCCAGTGTGCAGATGACGGCGTCGTCCATGATGAGCATGTTCACGTTCACCGAGCTGATCTGGGCCGAGTTCTGGGCCGACTTCCCGGAACTGAAGTTCTCGCTCACCGAGGGTGACGTCGGCTGGATACCGTACTTCCTGTGGCGGGCCGAGCACGTCTACAACCGCCACTCGGGGTGGACGCTGGCCAAGTTCCCGCCCGGTTACAGTGGACCGGCCGACGTGTTCAAGCGGCACTTCTACACCTGCTTCATCAGCGACAAGGTCGGCGTGCGCAACATGGACTGGTTCAACGAGGACATGCTGTGCTGGGAGTCCGACTTTCCCCATTCCGACAGCAACTGGCCGTTCGCGCCCGAGGACGTCATCGCGACCATGGGGCATCTCGACGACGCGGTGATCGACAAGATCACACACGAAAACGCCATGGCCGCCTACTCATTCGATCCGTTCCGGCACATCCCCAAGGAGCACGCCCGCGCCGGGTATCTGCGCGCCCAGGCCACCGACGTCGACGTGGTGACGCACGTGGGGCGCCAGGCGAGCCAGCGTGACCGCGACGCGTGGACCCGGATGACCCAGTTCGCCCTGCAGGCGCAGGTGACGGCGGAAGCCGGGGGCATTGCGGGCCGCGCCACCACCCTGGGCAACTGAACGTGTCACCCCGAGCACCGTTCGAGGACTGGCGTGTGCTGGAGTTGTCCAACGGAATCGCGGTGTCCTACTGCGGGAAGATGTTCGCCGACGCCGGTGCCGATGTGGTGAAAATCGAATCGCCGGATGGTGATTCCATACGCCGGCGGTCGGCCGGGGGGCCACCCGGGGCGCTGTTCGGCTATCTTGCCGCGGGCAAGAAGTCGGTGACCGACAGCGGCGGTGCGGAGGTCGCCGCGCTGCTGGCCGGCGCCGATATCGTCCTCACCGACTTGACCGACGGGTGGACCCTCGACGAAATAGGTTCGCATACCGGCCCTTCCGCCGTCGTGGTCGCCGTGACGCCATTCGGCACGACGGGCCCCTACGTCGACGATCGGGTGGTCGCCAACGAGTTCATCCTGCAGGCCCTGTGCGGCTCCACCGCCGGCCGCGGCTGGCCGGAGGACGAACCGGTGCAGGCCGGCGGCCAGCTCGGTGAGTGGCTGGCGGGGACCTTCGCCGCCGCGGTCGCCGCGGCGACCACCCGGCACGCGCGCCGTAGCGGGCGAGGCGAAGTCATCGACGTGTCGACGTACGAGGCGATGGTGATCGCCATGGGCGGCCTGTCTTCCATGTCGGCCAGCGTGCTGGGCGCGGATTCCCTGCTGGGACAGCGCAGTTTGGAGCTGCCGTCGATCGTTCCCACGGCCGACGGCATGGTCGGCTTCTGCACCATTACCGCGCAGCAGTTCCAGGACTTCCTGGTGCTGATCGACCGCGCCGACCTACTCGACGACGCCGAGCTGGCCTCGTTCGACGGCCGCGTTGCCCGCCGCGACGAGTTCGTCTGCATGGTCACGCAGTGGACCCAGTCCCGCACCACGCAGGAGATCGTCGACCTCGCGGTCGCCTTCCGAATCCCGGTCGCCCCCATCGCCACACCCGAGATGTTGCCCGCCATCGACCATTTCGTGGACCGCGGCGTGTTTGTGGAGTCCGGCGCCGGCGTGCTGCAGCCCCGGGTGCCGTATCGCAGCGATGCGATGGACACCAGGCCGCCCGGGCGGGCCCCGCGACCCGGCGCAGACAACGGCCGCGTCTCCTGGCCGCCACGACCCTCCCCGCCGCCGGCCGCCGACACCGGCGCGCTTCCGCTGGCCGACACCCGGATCACCGATTTCACCGCCTTCTGGGCGGGCCCGGTCGCCACCCAACTGCTGGGCACGCTGGGTGCCGACGTCATCAAAGTCGAGGGCGTCCGCCGGCCGGACGGCATGCGCTTCTCCGCCGGCCGCCCGCCCAGCTGGGACCAGTGGTGGGAATGGGGCCCGGTCTTCCTGTGCAGCAACAACAACAAGCGCGGCGTCAGCGTCGAGCTCAGCACCGACGCGGGACGGGCCATCGCGCTGGAGCTCATCGCCGCAAGCGATCTCGTCATCGAGAACTTCTCGCCCCGCGTGATGACGAACTTCGGTCTGGGCTGGGACGCCGTACACGCGGCCAACCCTCGGGCCGTCATGGTGCGGATGCCCGCCTTCGGCCTCGACGGGCCGTGGCGCGACCGGGTCGGTTTCGCCCAGACGATGGAGCAGGCCACGGGCATGGCGTGGATGACCGGACATGCCGACGGCCCTCCGGTGATCCCCCGCGGCGTGTGCGACCCGATCGCGGGCCTGCATGCGGCCTTCGCCGCCGTGGCGGCGTTGGTGGTGCGCGACCGCGACGGAACCGGGATGCACGTGGAATCGACGATGGTGGAGGCGGCACTGAACGTGGCCGCCGAAATGCTGGTGGAGTACTCGCGCAACGGAATCGAGATGCGCCGCAACGGGAATCGAGGCCCCGGTGCGAGCCCCCAAGGGGTTTACCGCTGCCGGGGCGAGGACGATTGGGTGGCGCTGGCCGCGACGGACGACGACGCCCGCGCGGCACTGGCCAGGCTGCTGGCCCAACCGGATCTTCGCACCGGTGACTGGCTGGAGCACCCGGACGAAATCGACAAGCTCATCTCGGATTGGACCGCACGGCGGACGGTGGCCGAAGCGGTCGAAACGCTGCGCGGCGCCGGGGTTCCCGCGGCGCGCGTCACGCCGGCCCCGGAACTCCTGCGTGACCCGCACCTACACGCGCGGGGCTTCTGGGAAACCGTCGACCACCCCGTCGCCGGTTCCTTCCTCTGCACCGGCATGCCGTTCGCATTCCTCGGCAGGCCGCGGCGCTGGATCCGCCGGGTACCGCCGCTGTACGGGCAGCACACCGGCGAGGTCCTGACGGACCTGCTTGGGCGCAGCGAAGAAGAGTTGTCCGCGTTGCGGCAGTCGGGGACCATCAGTGCCCGGCCGACGGGCCTGTGACATGGCGGTCACCCTCTGTGTTCCGCCCCGGGACGGCGAATTGTGCGCACCGGTGCGATTTTTGGTGCGCGAGGACTCGGTGGTGATGGAACTGACCGCTCGGCACCGCATCACCAGCGTCGAATGGGACGAGCGCGAGCACGCGGTGGCGATGGTCGTCGAGATCACCGACCCGCAGACGGCCCGGCCCGTGGACGTGCGGATCGATGTGGTCGATGCCGGCGCGGCGCCCGCCGACGCCCGAACCACCAGGATCGGGGCGATCACCCGCGACGGTCGACCGTACGACGTCGTCGGCACCTATCTCGGTGTCGTGGCGGACGAGAACTAGACGCGAAGGATCACGAAAGTGGCAGGGACGAAACGCAGCGCCGCGATCGTCGGGGTGCACAACACCCGGCAGGGCCGCCGCCTGGACGGCGAGACCTCACGCAGCCTGGCGCTGGCGGCCATCCGCGGCGCACTCGATGACGCGGGGCTGCGCCTCGAAGACGTCGACGGGGTCAGCGCGGGGCCGCTGTCCACCGCCCTCATCTACGACCTGCGGCTGGGCCCGGCCTGGCAGGGCCTCGCCTTCGGCGTGGGCATGATCACCGAGGCGGTCACCGCCATCGAACACGGCATGGCGGACGTGGTGGTGCTGGTGGCCGCCCAGGCCGGCGAGTACCGCGACCACGAGGCCACGGCGCCGTGGACTCGCCCCGAGAACGAATTCGTCGCGCCGTGGGGCATGTTCACCACCGCCGAGTTCGCACTCATCGCGCGCCGGCACATGCACACCTACGGCACGACGCGCGAACAACTTTCGATCGTGGCCGCGACCATCCGCAACAACGGATCGCGCAACCCCGAAGCCGTCTACTACCAACGCGGGCCCTTCGCGCCCGACGACATTACCGCATCCCGGCCCATCGCCGACCCTTTTCACCTCCTCGACTGCGCCACCACCTCCGAAGGCGGATGCGCACTGGTCATCGCCAACGTCGAAAAGATCGACCGCGCAAGCCAACCCATCTACGTGCTGGGCAGCGGCGCCGACTTCCACGGGCCGTCCTACCAGCACCCGCCGGCGTGGGATCTCGCCGGCCGGCGGGACCGAAAAGGCGGATATGTCAATGGTGTGGTCGGCAGGCGCGCGGCCGAGCGTGCGTTCGCCCACGCGGGGCTGCGGCCCGACGACGTCGACGTGCTGGAACTCTACGACCCCTTCTCGTTCGAAATCATCCGCCAGCTTGAGGCTTTCGGGTTCTGCGGCGAAGGGGAGGGCGGACCGTTCGTCGCCGACGGCCACATCGCCATCGACGGCAGCCATCCCATCACGACCGACGGAGGAACCATGTCGTTCAGCCACGCGGGCTCCAATCCGCAGATGATGCAGCGCGCCGTCCGCGCGGTCCAGCAGCTACGCGGCCAGGCGGGCGAGCTTCAGGTTCCCGACGCGCACATCGCGTTGTGCAGCAACGGGGGAGCGGGGGCCTTGTTCACCACACTGCTGATCCTGGGGGACGAACCGCGGTGACGTCTGATGCCCTGCGCCCGCAAACCGGCCCCGTGCCCCACGCGAGTAGCCACCTCAGCGTCCCCTTCTGGGAGGGTTGCCGGTCCGGAGAATTGCGGTATCAACGCTGCGAGGCTTGCGGCCTGGCGAACTTCCCGCCGACCGAGCATTGCCGCCAATGCCTTTCGGCGCATGTGCGTTGGGAGCGCAGCGCCGGGCTGGGCGAAATCTACAGCTGGACGGTGGTCCACCGGCCGGTGACTGCGGAATTCGAACCGCCCTACGCACCCGCGATCGTCACGCTGGACGAGGGCTACCAGATGCTGACCAACGTCGTCGGGATGGCGCCGGAGGAGCTGCGGATCGGCATGCGCGTGCGCGTGCGGTTCCACGCCGTCGGCCCCGATGTCACGCTGCCGTACTTCACCGGCCAGAAGTAGGCCGGTCATGAGCCCCCGGCGCACCAGCAACGGCCTCCCGGTGACCGCCTATCTCGTGCTGGGTGTGCTGGCCGCCAACGACGAGCAGCTCACCGCCGGCGAGATCAAGATGCGCGCCGAGCTGTCGGTGGGCCACTTCTACTGGTCTCCGTCGGTCAGTCACGTACGGCGCGAGCTGAACCGCTTGTTGGCCCGCGGCATGGTGAGCGAAATCGGCGCCCAATCCGGCAAGCGGGCGATCACGCTCTACGAGACCACCGATGCCGGGCTCGACGCGCTGCGCCGGTGGGTGCAGCACTTCCCGGGCGACGACCAGGTCGTCATCAAGCACCCCGTCATCCTCAGAACCTGGCTGGCCCGCGGCGAGGACCCCGAACGCATCGTCGACACGTTGGACCGTCATCTCGAGGCGACCCGGGCGCGGCTGGACGAGGCGTTGTGGTCGCGGCAGCGGTCGCGCGAACTCGGCATCAGCGACGACCCGGACCAGCGCTTCTCGTTGGCGGTGCTGGACTACGCGATCCGCGGTTTGTATGCGGAGATCTCCAACATCGCGCAGTTGCGCGACGAGATCTCCTCCGGCACAACGCGGGATCCGGTCAGGCGGGTCCGACGGACGAAGGGCCAGATCCGACGGCGGGTGTCCGGGAGTCAGAGCTAGGCGTCGCGACGGCATAGGCGGTGCCGCGCGGTTCGCGTTCCCACAGCACTTCCCCCGCGGCGATATCCGTTCCCTCGGCGATCAATTGTCGCTTGAGCACCTTGTGGGTGGCGGTGCTGGGCAGGTCGGTGGCGATGCGAACGTAGCGCGGGCGGGCCTTGGGCGACAGGTCCGGCTGAGCGCCGAGGAACGCTTCGAAGGAATCGGGGTCGAGGGTGTGCCCTTCGTTGAGTACGAGCGCGGCCATCACCTGGTCGCCGACGCGCTCGTCCGGGACGGCGTACACCGCGACGCGGTTGATTGAGCTGTGACGCAACAGGATCCGCTCGATCGGCGCCGCGGCAAGGTTCTCCCCGTCCACCCGCATCCAGTCGGCGGTGCGGCCGGCCAGGTATATCCAGCCCTCGGAGTCGCGGTAGGCGAGGTCACCGGACCAGTACATGCCGTGGCGCATGCGCTCGGCGTTGGCGTCCGGGTCGTTGTAGTAGCCGGTGAAAAAGCCCGAGCCGGCGGTATTGACCAACTCGCCCACCGCCTCGTCGGCGTTGACCAGAGCGCCGTCGGCGTCGAAGCGCGCGACCGCGCACTCGGTGACGGTGTCGCTGTTGTAGATCGCCACCCCGTCGATCCCTTTGCCGATCGAGCCCTTCGGCGTGCCGGGTTCGCGGATCACGATGACCGCGTTCTCGGTGGAGCCGAAGCCGTCTTCGACTTGCACGTCGAAGCGCCGCGCGAACTCCTCGATGTCCTTGTCGTTGGCCTCGTTGCCGAACGCGACCCGCAGTGGATTGTCGGCGTCGTCGTCGCGTTCGGGCGTGGCCAGGATGTAGGCGAGCGGCTTGCCGACGTAGTTCATGTACGTCGCGCCGTAGTGGCGGACGTCGTCGAGGAAGCTGCTGGCCGAGAATTTGGCCGGCACGATCGCGGCGCCGGAGACCACCGCGGGCGCCCAGCCCGCGACGACCGCGTTGGAGTGGAACAGCGGCATCGACACGTAGCAGGTGTCCTGCCCGGAAAGCGCAAAGCGCTCAACCAGGTTGACGCCGGCGAACGTCGCCATCAGGTGTGACACCTGCACCGCCTTCGGGTTCCCGCTCGTTCCCGACGTGAAGATCATCATGAACGGGTCCATCGCGGTCACCTGCCGGTGCGGCACCAGTTCCCCGGCATCCTTGACGAATTCGGTCCACTGCGGCGTCGAGCTGTCGAGGATCTGCGTTCCCTCGAGGTCCAGCCCGTCCAGCAGCGACCGGTGTTCGGCGTCGGTGACGAGGAACTGGCAGTGGGCGCGCCGGACGTCGGCCGCGAGTGCGTCGCCGCGCCGGGTGGTGTTCAGTCCGCAGAGGACGTAGCCGCCGAGGCCGGCCGCCGCCATCTGGCTCAGCATCTCGGGGTTGTTTCCCAGCAGGGCGCCCACGTGCATCGGCCGGTCTCGGTCGGCGGCCGATATCAAGGCGGCGGCCCGTGCCGCCGCAGCCGCCAGGTACTTACTCCAACTCCACTGCAGGGCACGGTGTTTGACCGCGACCCCCGGATCGGACAAGCGCTTGCGCAGTAGCGCCTGAATCGTGTCCTCAGTCATCGGTCTCAAATCACCTTCACTATGCCTGGCCTGCGAGACGAGACGGTCCGTCTTATGGTAGCGGCGGCGGGTCGCCGTCCCGTTATCCGCCCACCATCATCAGGCCGCCATCGACCGCCAGCAGCTGACCGGTGATGAATCCCGAACCGGGACCGGCCAGAAAGACCAGCATCGGGCCGAGATCCCGCGCGGGATCGCCCAACTTTCCACCCATCGGAATCATCATCTGCATCTGCTGGTCGATGAATGCGCTGGCGTCGGGACCGAGGAACTCGCGCAGCCGGTCGGCGCCGGCCGTCTGCACCGCCGGCGCCAGCGCGTTGACCGTGATCTTGTCGGGCGCCCAGGCCTTGGCGGCCGACCGCGTCCACGCCTGGACCGCACCCTTGGTGGCGGCGTAGACCGCCGAGATCGGGCTGCCCATCACGGCTTCCGACGAGCCGAAGTTGATGATCCTGCCGCCCTTGGGGTCCTGGTCCTTCATCACGGCGTAGGCGGCCTGATTGGTGAGGATGGTCGCCTTGACGTTGGTGTCCAACAGGAACGAGATCTCGTCGACGCCGATGTAGCCGGGAATGCCGGCCTGCCACAGCCCCGCGGCGTTCACCAGCACGTCGAGTCCGCCCAAGCCCTCGGCGGCATGCCGCACCATTGCCGAGACGGCGTCGGCGTCGCGCACGTCGCACTGCAGCCAGCTGGCCGCGAGGCCATCCGGCGGCGGCGTCTGGTGATAGGTGGCGGCGACCTCTGCGCCGGCCGCGCTAAGGGCTCCCACGGCGGCCGCGCCGATGCCGGTCGCTCCGCCGGTGACCAGGATCCGCCTGCCCCGCAGCGGTGGCGTCATAGCTGACATGCGCAAGACGCTACCGCCGGCGGGGCGGGTGGTTACGTGCGCACCGCGATCGTCGACAACAGGTCGGCGAGCCGGTCCGGCTGGTCGATCATCGAGAAGGTCCTGGCGCCG
>NZ_LZKF01000089.1:0-3017 GCF_001672665.1 Mycobacterium sp. E2238
AGCGAATGGCTGGCCCGCATCATCTGGTCGTTCTCGACCGTCAACGAGGCCCAGACGTTCGACATGTCCAAACCGGACACCGTCCGGCGTTACGTGGAAACGTTCGCCATCAACGGGCTTCGCTGAAGGACTGAGCGGCGTCGCTCAACTAAACAATAGATGTACTATTGTTCTCCGATGTCGGATGGCTTTCGACACTGGATTCTCGATCGGTGGTCAGCGCATGGGCGAACGGACATTGGCCGGCAAGCGGGTCGTGGTGGTGGGCGCATCGGCCGGGATCGGGCGGGCGTTCGCCGTCCGTGCCGGCAAGGAGGGCGCCGACCTGCTCATCGCGGCGCGCCGACGAGACCGTCTCGACGAGGTCGCCGCCGATGCCGGCTGCGGCGCGGCCATCAGCGCGGATGTGCGTAACGCTGACGATTGCGCGCGGCTCGCCGATATGGCCCGAGCGAGCCTTGGTGAAATCGACCTGCTATTCATCTCGGTGGGGTACGCGCCCTTGAGAATGTTCGCCGACACTTCCGTCGACGATTGGACGGACGTGATGCAGACCAATGTCGTCGGTGTGCATCAAGTCATCAAGTGCTGCCTGCCGGTGCTCGCGCCCGCCGCGATCGTCAGCGCCCTGTCCTCCGAAACCGTCGGCCAGCCACGGACCGCTTTGGGCGCCTATTCCTCCAGCAAGGCCGCGCTATCAGAAAGCCTGAATGCCTGGCGCACTGAGCATCCCGGCTTTCGCTACTGCTGTGTCACCGTGGGCGGCACCGTTCCGACGGAGTTCACCGCGGCGTTCGACCCCGGACTGCTCGGCGTCGTCGTGCAGGATTGGGTGGCGCGCGGCCTCTTGCAAGAGACATTGATGTCGCCCGCCGACGTCGCCGACATGCTGGCGGGAACGTTCGCCAGCGCTTTGAACTTTCCCGCCGTCGGCCTCGAGCAGCTCGTAATTCGTCCACCGTCGTCGCCGCGTCGCGCGGCTACGGTATGAGGCCGGCGACGAGAGGGTAGCGATGCCAACGCAAGTCGAGTCGGCGTGGCCCGATTACCCCGATTACCGGATCGAGGCGACCCCGTGTCCATACCGGGGCCAGGTGTGGTTCGGTGACGTGCTCGTTGCCCAGAGCGACCGGTGCCTCGTGGTGACGGAGACCGACCACGAGGACCGCTTGTACTTTCCCGAATCCGACGTGCTGTGGGAGTTGTTCCGCCCGTCGGATCACAGCACCGTCTGCCCTTTCAAGGGCCGGGCGAGTTACTGGAGCCTTGACGGGGCGGATTCCGGCGTCGAGAACGTCGTGTGGGCCTACCGCACTCCGTTGCCAGAGGTCGCAGCGATTGCGGGACACGTCTGTTTCTACGACGACGCGCTGCGTGTGGTCGTCGTCGAAGAGTGGCCGGACGGCTCAAAGATCCCTGCGACGTTCCCGCTATGGGGAGACGCCGGCGAGCTGTGCAGAATCATCGACGTGCAGCAGGTATCCGAAAGCGGTTTTATCGGGCCAGCGCACGGGCCGACGCGTCGCAATGTCGTCGAGGGTGGCCAGCTGCTCGGCGAGGCGATCGTCGCGGCGTCGAAAGCGCTTCCCGGGCAACGAATCACGTCGGCATCGATGATCTTCGCCAAAGCGGCCTCATTCGACGCGCCCGTGGACCTGTCCGTCGATGTGCTTCGCAGGGGCAGATCGTTTTCGTCGGCCGAAATTCGCATCAGTCAGCGGGGCGTATTCCGCAGCGCGGGCTTGGTGCTTGCGGACTCGGGAGCCGGCGACGTCATGCGGGACGCCGACCCCATGCCGGCCGTTCCGGGCCCCGACGAGGCGGTGTCGTTTCCTGGCTTCGGGATGACCGGCCGCGAGATCCGGGTGGTCGATGGGGCTTACGATCCGGATCCCGATCGGGTGGGCCCGCCCTTCATCAACGTGTGGGTGCGATTCCGCGATGCGCCGCCGACCCCTTACCTGCAGACGGCGTTGCTGGCCCAGTCGACGACACATTGGACTATCGCCGCGGGTATGTTGCCGCATCCGGGTTTGGGCGAAGCCCGCGCGCATGCCACCTTGTCGACCGGAATCATGAAAGCCACCATCGCGTTTCACGACGACGTCGATGTTACGGACTGGCTGCTGTACACCAACCACGCCTTCTGGTCGGGACGGGGGCTTGTGCAGGGCGACGGCCGGGTCTTTGCCCGAGATGGACGGCTCGCCGCGTCGTACACGATCCAGGCGATGGTGCGTGAGTTCGCGACCGAGCCCGCGGCGATGGGCCGCGACAGCCGCACGGCTATGTGATGGGCAGGTGAAAATTCGCGACCGCGTCAGCGCAGGCCGTTGATCGCGAATTTCTCGACGTAGCGGCGGACCGTGGCCGGCTTGGTCATATCGAAGGTCAGACCTTGATTGACAGTCGAAAAGGAATAGATGATTCTCGCCAGCCATTCGCTACCGGCGGTCACGTCGACTCCGGCGCCGACCTCGCCGCGTTTCTGGGCATCGCGCACGTAGGGTTCGAGGAACTTTGTGGTGCGGCGGACGGCGGCATCGCCGTCGGCGACCATGTGGCGCATCAGCTCGGCGTCATCGGCCATCAGCCGGTTGCGAGTCCGATGGTCGAGCAGAATTTTCGCGTGGGTCTCGGCCATCGCGCCGAGTTGTTCTGCCAGCGTTGATTTCTTGGCCATCGCCGCGGCGACTTCACGGTAGAAGCCTTGTGCGCCATGCTCGATGGCGGCTTCGATCAGGACATCGCGATCGACGAAGTACCGATAGATGGTGCCCCGCGAGACCTTCGCCATGCGCGCCACGTCCTGCACACTGGTGCGCTGGATGCCGAGCTGGGTGAAGCATTCGTTCGCCGCCTCGAGGATCTGGTCCCTGCGATCGAATTCCCCGTCCGATTCCAGATCGGCAGGGGCGGGTTTCGTCGACATGTCGCTCTATGCTACGCGACAAATTTCGGCGTTGTGTTCCGTTGATGGGCCTATTCGTCACTGAACTGGGCCCGGATAGTAGTCA
>NZ_LZKF01000090.1:0-15577 GCF_001672665.1 Mycobacterium sp. E2238
GGGCGGCCGGCTGCGAAACCGGCGCTCTCCCCGTCGCGGGCGGCCGACTTCAAGCAGTGCCCGCTGCTGTACCGGTTCCGGGCGATCGACCGGTTGCCCGAGGCGCCGTCGCCCGCACAGCTGCGCGGCTCGGTGGTGCACGCGGCCCTGCAGCAGCTCTACGGCCTGCCCGCCGCCCAGCGCGGTCCCGACACCGCGCTGTCGCTGGTCGAGCCGGCCTGGGAGCAGGTGATCGCCGCCGCGCCCGACCTGGCCGGTGAGTTCGATCCCGCGCAGCGCGGGCAGCTGATCGCCGAGGCCCGTGCGCTGCTCTCCGGCTATTACCGGCTCGAGGACCCGACCCGCTTCGACCCGCACTGCTGCGAAGAACGCGTGGAGGTCGAGCTCGCCGACGGCACGCTGCTGCGCGGGTTCATCGATCGAATCGACGTCGCCGCCACGGGCGAGCTGCGGGTGGTCGACTACAAGACCGGCAAGGCGCCGCCCGCCGCGCGGGCGCTGGCCGAATTCAAGGCGATGTTCCAGATGAAGTTCTACGCGGTTGCCCTGTTGCGCACCCGCGGCGTGCCGCCCACCCGGCTGCGGCTCATCTACCTCGCGGACGGCCAAGTGCTGGACTACTCGCCCGAGCACGACGAGTTGCTGCGCTTCGAGAAGACCTTGATGGCGATCTGGCGCGCTATCCAATCCGCCGGGCAGACGGGCGATTTCCGCCCCAGCCAGTCGCGGTTGTGTGACTGGTGCCCACACCAGCAGCACTGCCCCTTGTTCGGCGGAACGCCGCCGAATTACCCGGGATGGCCGGAATACATACCCGCACAAGATGTTTCGCGTCAGGCCGAGCCGGCGGCGTGACAGGTCGCTCACCAATAATGTGACCAGGGTCTCTGTGGCGTAGCCGCCGACGAAGCGGCTCACCGCGAGTGCGGTATGCTGTTGACAACGTTGGCGCCGAACGGCTTGCCAGCACGTCGTGATCGATTCGTTATTTCTTCTCAGATCCCCGCGGGGCGCCGAGTCAGAGATGACCAGGTGCGCACCGCACAGCCTCGAGTCGCGGCGATCGATGTTGCCAGACGGGCAATCTCGCTACCACCGATGCTTAGGGACAATGAAATATGCTCGAAGACAAAACTTTTGCTCACCTCGGCGTGAGCCAGCCGTTGGTTGACGCGCTCGCTAAGGCCGGCGCTCACCGGCCGTTTCCCATCCAGATCGAGACCTTGCCGGATACCCTTGCCGGCCGTGATGTGTTGGGCCGCGGCAAGACCGGCAGCGGCAAGACGCTCGCGTTCTCGATCCCGCTGGTAAGCCGGCTCGATGCCGGTAATCGGCGGCCGGGCCGGCCGACCGGGCTGGTATTGGCGCCCACCCGTGAACTGGCGACCCAGATCGCCGCGACCATCGAGCCGCTTGCCGCGGTTCGGCGCCTGCGCGTGGTCACCATCTTCGGCGGGGTGCCGCAGCACAGGCAGGCCGCGGCGCTGAAGTCCGGGGTCGACATCGTCGTCGCCTGCCCGGGCCGCCTGGAAGACCTGATGAAGCAACGCATCATCGATCTGAGCGCGGTGCAGGTCACCGTCATCGATGAGGCCGACCACCTCGCCGATCTGGGCTTCCTGCCCACCGTTGCCCGTATCTTGGCGGCCACTCCGGCGACCGGCCAGCGGCTGCTCTTCTCGGCCACGCTGGACGCCGCGGTCGACACCCTGGTGAAGCGATTCCTCACCAGCCCGGTGACGCACTCGGTCGCGGACCCGGCGTCGCTGACCCCGGCGATGACACATCACCTCTTCTGTGTCGATGGGCCACAAGCCAAGAAGGACTTGGTACACCGGTTGGCCGCGGGAGACTCGCGGCGGATCCTGTTCATGCGGACCAAACACCAGGCCCGAAAGCTGGCCCGGCAACTCACCCAGTCGGGTATCGCGTCAGTGGAGTTGCACGGCAACCTTTCCCAAGCCGTGCGCGATCGGAACTTGGCGGCGTTCGCGGCCGGACACGCGCGAGTGCTCGTCGCGACCGATATCGCCGCGCGCGGCGTCCATGTCGACAACGTCGACCTGGTGGTCCACGTCGACCCGCCCGCGGAGCACAAGGCTTATCTGCATCGATCCGGCCGCACGGCCCGGGCCGGCGCCTCCGGTGACGTGGTCACCATCGCGCTGCCCGAGCAACGCCGCGACACCGAATCGATGATGCGCAAGGCGGCCATTCGCGCCGTTCCCCAACAGGTCACGGCGGCCTCCCCGGTCATCCACGCGCTGGCCGGCGAAGCCGCGCCCCGCAAGGTAGTCGCGCCCGCCTCGGCGCCGGCCCGCCGGCCCGGGCCGACCGCGGTTGCCGGTCACGGTCCGTCCGCCGCACGTAGCAGGCGACGCCGTTCCCGCCGCCCCGCCACCGCATCGCGGTAGGCGGCTTACTCGACGGTGGCGACCCGCCACGCCCGACGGCGGCGACCCGCTTCTAGGCGAGCGGTGTCATCTCCTGCAGCATGGTGGGAATGAGCTCGCTGACGGTGGGATGGATGTGCATGGTGCGCGCGAGCGTCGTGTAGGGCGCCTTGGCCGACATCACGTCCAGGATTTCGTGGACGGCCTCGTCGCCGCCGACGCCGAAGATGGCCGCTCCCAGGATCTCTCGGGTTTCGGCATCGACCACGACCTTCATGAAGCCTTGCGTCTCACCCTTTTCCACCGCCCGGCCGACCCTGGTCATCGGCCGCTTACCGACGAGCGCCTTGCGGCCCGACGCGCGGACCTGGTCGACGGTCATGCCGGCCCGTCCTAGCGGTGGGTCGATATAGAGCGCGTAGGTGGTAATGCGGTCGCTGACCCGGCGCGGGTCGTCATCGAGGAGGTTGGCGGCGACGATCTCGAAATCGTTGTAGGAGGTGTGGGTGAACGCCCCCTTGCCATTGCAGTCGCCCATCGCCCAGATGTGGTCGACGTTGGTCTTGAGCTGGTCGTCGACGACGATGTAGCCGCGGGCGTCCGTCCGCACACCCGCCGCCTCAAGCCCCAGGTCGTCGGTGTTGGGTCGCCGGCCGACGGCCAGCAACAGGTGACTTCCGGCGATGGGATCCGCACCCGCTCTGGGCGTGAGTTCAAAACCGTTGCCGGTCTTGGCAACCCGAACGTCGTCGGCGCCGACGATGACGTCGATGCCCTCGTTCTCCAGGATGGACCGGACGGCCGCGGACACGTCCTCGTCTTCGCGGGACGCCAGGCGCGAAGCCCTCTCGACGACGGTCACCGAGGCCCCGAAGCGCCGGTACATCTGCGCGAACTCCAGCGCGATGTAGCCGCCCCCGAGGATGACGAGATGCGTTGGCAGCGTGTCGAGTTCGAGGATGGAGACGTTGGTGAGGAACTCGATGTCAGACAGGCCCGGGATGTCCGGCACCACCGCGCGGCCACCGACGTTGAGAAAGATCCGGTCGGCGTGCAGCACGTCTTCCCCGCCCTCGGAGTCCACGCGCAATGTGTGCGGATCCTCGAAACGGGCGTGCCCGCGAAAGACGGTGCAACCGGCCATGCCCGCCAGCCAGTCCTCGACGCCTTTGCGGTCGCCCAGCATGATGTCGTCTTTGCGCGCCTTGACTTTGGCCATGTCCACGCTCACCGGTCCGGCAGAAACCCCGAAGTCCGCACCCCGGCGCGCGAGGTGGGCGGCGTACGCGCTGGCCACCAGCGTCTTGGTCGGGATGCAGCCGGTGTTCACGCAGGTGCCGCCGATCAGCTTGCGTTCCACCAGCGCGACACGCTGCCCCGCCGCCGTCAGTCGCCCCGCCAGCGGTGGGCCGGCCTGTCCGGCGCCGACGATGATGGCGTCGAAATGCTCTGTCACTTAACCGCCGTCAGCAGGTACTCCGTGAGCACGTGGCCCGTCGCCGCGGCGATGGCAAACCCGCCCACGATCGCGACGGCGTCCTCCAGCAGCGCGATGGGCAAGTCCTTTCCGGCCACGCCGGCAAGACGTTTGCGCGCCTGATACCCGCCGAGCGTGCCGAGCACCGCGCCAATGACGCCGGCCCCGAGCGCGGTATAGGTCCAGTGCGGCCACGCCCCCAGCACCGCGCCCGCCAGCCCGCCCATGATGATCCGGGCGGCGAAGATCGGCGGCGCCGTGCGGGCCGGAGTCTTGGGCAACTTGTCATTGATGATTTCGCCGACGGCGAGAACCGTGAAGACGATGACCGTGACGATGTTGGCCATCCAGGCCGCCCATGTGCCGTGCAAGTCGATCCAACCCAGGAAGGCGGCCCAGGCGACGACGGCGGGGGCCGTCAGCGAGCGCAACCCGGCGACGACACCGATCAACAAAGCCAGCAGCACGATAAGCGCGTGTGTCACGAAGACCCTCCTGAGGGAACGAACAGCCCGGCAATGGTCAGGGATGACGGCCCATGGGAGTGACACGGGCGAAACAGCCCTAGGCGGACGCTAACACAGCGGGGGTCACCGCACCCCGTTCGATCAGAAGCGGCAGAACCTGATGTCGGAAGCCAGAATCGCCTTGGCGCCGATGGCGGCCAGCTCGTCCATGATCTCGTTGACGCCGCGGCGCGGCACCAGGGCGCGGATGGCGACCCAGTCCGGATCGGCGAGCGGCGCGATGGTCGGTGACTCCAGTCCGGGCGTGATGGCCGTGGCCTTCTCCAGGACGGAACGCGGACAGTCGTAGTCGAGCATCAGGTACTGCTGGCCGAACACCACACCCTGGATCCGCGCCACCAGCTGATCGCGCGCCGCCCGTGTCCCGTTCTGGCCGTCGGGGTCGGCGCCCTCGATGAGCACCGCCTCCGAATCGCACAGCGGGTCGCCGAATGCCACCAGATCGTGCAGGCTCAGGGTGCGCCCCGAGCCGACCACGTCGGCGATGGCGTCGGCCACGCCGAGCTGTACCGAGATCTCCACCGCGCCGTCGAGCCTGATGACGGTCGCCTCAATGCCCCGCTCGGCCAAGTCTTTTCGGACGAGATTCGGGTAGGCGGTGGCGATTCGCTTGCCGGCTAGATCGGCCGTCGTCCAGTCCCGGCCGGCCGGCCCGGCATACCGAAAACTCGACGACCCGAAGCCCAACGCCAGGCGTTCGCGCACGGGCGCGTCCGAGTCGCGGACCAGGTCCCGTCCGGTGATGCCGAAGTCCAGCTGTCCCGAACCCACATAGATCGCAATGTCTTTGGGCCGCAGGAAGAAGAACTCGACCTGGTTGACCGGGTCGATGACGGTGAGATCTTTGGAATCGGTGCGACGCCGGTAGCCCGCCTCCGCGAGAATCTCGCTGGCCGGTTCGCTCAGCGTGCCCTTGTTGGGAACCGCGACCCGCAGCACGCTCACAGCTTCCGATAGACGTCGTCGAGGGACAGGCCACGCGCGATCATGAGCACCTGCGTCCAGTACAGCAATTGGCTGATCTCCTCGGCCAGCGCCTCGTCGGGTTCGTGTTCGGCCGCCAGCCACACCTCGCCGGCCTCCTCGAGGATCTTTTTGCCCAGCCCGTGGATGCCGCCGTCCAGTGCCGCGACCGTGGCGCTGCCGGGGGGCCGGGCGCGGGCGCGCTCCCCCAGTTCGGCGAACAGGTCCTCGAAGGTCTTCACGGCCAGCGATTGTTTCACGCGGCGCCGAGCAAAGTCACGGCGGTTTCCGCCGGTGACGTTTTGAGCCGCCGGTCAGTCGAACCCGGCGAGCGTCATGCGCAGCGCCTCTTCGAGCTGCACGTGAAACTCCGACCCGTCGGGGGGCTGAGTGAGCCAGCGGTCGATGACGAATTTGGCTGTGGCCAAGCTGGTGTGCACCAACAGCGCGGGCCGGATGTCTGCCGCAACGTCGACGCCCATGCGGGACGCCACTTGCTCGACGAATTGGCGATGTTCGGCCTCGGTGACCAGCACGGATTGGCTCAACATCCGCGGGGCGGTGGCGACGGCCTGGCGCCAGGTATCCAGCGTCTGGACTTCGTTGGCCTCTTTGGCGCGCGCGACGAACAGCCGGATCAACGCCTCGACCGGTGACTCGTCCGGTGGTCTCGCGCTGTAGGACTCGACGATCTCGGCGCTGGCCTCCCGGACGGGACCGACCAGCAGGCTCTCTTTGCTGGGTGCGTACCGGAAATAGGTGCTGATCGATACGCCGGCCGCCGCGGCGATGTCCTCGGTTGTCACCGCGTCATAGCCGCGTTCGGCGAAAAGCCGTTGGGCGGTCTGCTGGATCTGGGAAAGCAGCGCGGCCCGACGCCGGTCCCGCAGCGAGCCCGTGTTTGCTGAGGGCATGCCATCACCTTCGTCAATCCGACATTCCGACCCCATGGTGTCGTCCAGCGACGAACCGAGATGAGTGACTCTACACTATTGAAAGTCCCTATCAAGTAGGCTAATGTGATGCGGCACACACCAACGAACTGCAGAGTCTAAGGGCTTGTTGACACTATTTTAATAAGAATAGCCTTCAATCGCGCTCGAGGTCGTCTGCTCGGCACTCAGGAATTCAGGGGTGGGAGAGGGCCGATGAACGCGGTAGCTGGTACGCGATGACTCGCGCCATTAGTTTGCTGGGCGGGCCGCAGGTCGTGCCGCTATGACGACACAAGTCGATGGCGTCGCCGCCGTTCGGGACTGGTCGGTCGGATACGTCAAACGTCACCCGGTCGCCTCGCTGACGACCGTCGGGGAACAGTTCGTTTTGGGCGTGCGCACCATTCAATACTTCTTCTTCGACCTGATGACCGGGCGATTCCAATGGCAGGAGTTCGTCCGCCAGGGAGCGTTCATGGCCGGCACCGCCGTCTTGCCGACGATCCTGGTGTCGCTGCCGATCAGCGTCACCCTCTCCATCCAGTTCGCGCTGCTGGCCGGCCAGGTCGGGGCCACGTCGCTGGCCGGGGCGGCCAGCGGGCTCGCGGTCATCCGGCAGGGGGCGTCGCTGGTGGCCGCGGTGCTGATGGCATCGGCCGTCGGGTCGGCGATCACCGCCGACCTGGGTTCGCGCACGATGCGCGAAGAAACCGACGCGATGGAGGTGATGGGCGTCTCGGTGATCCGCCGTCTGGTGGTCCCCCGCCTCGCCGCGGCGGTGATGATCGGCGTGGCCCTCACCGGCGTCGTGTGCTTCGCAGGGTTCTTCGCGAGCTACATGTTCAACGTCTATTTCCAGAACGGGGCGCCGGGCAGCTTCGTTTCGACATTCGCGTCGTTCGCTACGACCGATGACATGATCCTGGCACTGGTGAAGGCGATCGTGTTCGGCGCGATCGTGGCCATCGTGTCCAGCCAGAAAGGCTTGTCCACCAAGGGCGGACCAACGGGCGTCGCGAACTCGGTGAACGCGGCGGTCGTCGAGGCGATCCTGCTGCTGATGATCGTCAACGTCGCGATCAGCCAGCTTTACATCATGTTGTCCCCCAGGACGGGGCTATGACGTGACGGCCTCCGCTTATCAACCGTTCGCACCGATTTCGGTTCCGTTCGTCCGCCTCTACCGCAGGGGCAAAGTACCGATCATCCGGCTGGGCCATTTGTTGGTCTTCTTCGTCCGGGCACTGGTCGCCGTGCCGCTTGCCCTGCGTCAGTACCGGGGCGAGTTCTTGCGGCTGCTGTCGAACATCACCTGGGGCAACGGCTCGATCGTGGTGGGCGGCGGCACCGCCGGCGTGGCCGTCGTCCTCGGCACGACCGTCGGCGCGCTCGTCGGCATCGAGGGCTACAACTTCCTGGATCTGCTCGGACTCGGCCCCGCCACCGGGTTCGTCTCCTCGTTGGTCAATACCCGCGAGTTGGCTCCACTGATGGCATCGCTAGCCTTCGCCATGCAAGGCGGCTGCCGCTTCACCGCCCAGCTGGGATCCATGCGCATCGCCGAGGAAATCGACGCGATGGAATCGATTGCGATCCGCCCGATCCCCTACCTGGTGACCACCCGGCTGATCGCTTCGGTGGTGGCGATCGTGCCGCTTTACGCCGCGTGCCTGGCGATCGGCTACCTGAGTACGCAAATCGTGGTGGGGATCGGCAGTGGCGGCTCGACGGGTTCCTATCTGCACTACTTCACGCTGATGCTGGCCGGCCAGGACATCGTCTATTCCTTGATCAAGGCCGTCATCTTCGTCTGGATCGCATCGACGATCCAGTGTTACTACGGGTACTACGCGAGCGGCGGGCCCGAGGGCGTCGGGGTCGCGGCGGGACACGGCATGCGAGCCAGCATCACCGTCGTGATCATCGTCAACATGCTGCTCACCATGGCGCTGTGGGGCGTCGACTCCGGCGCACGGTTCGGCGGGTAGGTCGCGAACATGCCCAATTCCTTTGAGATGGACGGACGCGGCCCCTCCGACCGGCAGCTGTTCGGCATCGGCATTGCGGTCGTGGTGGTCAGCACCCTGCTCACCACCGCGATGTTGGTCAAATCGACTGGCAGGCTGAACGATTACGTGCGCGTGGTCGCCGATCTGGTGAACGTGGGCGATGGCCTTCCGCAGAAGTCGGACGTCAAATACCACGGCGTTCTGGTCGGCTCGGTCGACGGCGTCGTCCCGGCAGCGCACGGCGAACCCAACTATGTCCACATCGACCTCAAAGAGGAGTACGCCAAGTCGATTCCGGACAACGTAACCGCGCGCGTGGTGCCCAGCAATGTCTTCGCCGTCTCGTCGGTTCAGTTGGTGGGCTCGCCAAACCAGGCGGGCCCGGGTACGAAAATTCGCGATGGCGCGCACATCCCGGAAGACAAGCGGCTGCCGACCGTTCTGTTTCAAACGACCGTGAGCAAGTTGCGCGATCTGCTCGCCGCGGCCGGGCGCGACCGCGATGACAGGTCGGTGGGGATCCTGGCCGCGCTGGGCGCCGCCACCGACCACCGCCGGGTGAGCCTGCTCAACGCGGGTGCGCAATTGAATCGCCTTCTCGATCAGCTCAATTCGATTGTCAGCACCGACACCGGCCCCTCAACGGTGTCCGCGCTGCTGGAAGCCACCAGTGGGCTTGCGCAGACGGCACCCGATCTGCTCGACGCATTGCACCAGGCCGTGGAGCCGATGCAGACATTCGCCGAAACCCGCGGGCAACTGGCCTCGCTGTTGTCCGGCGCCGACTACACGGTCGGCACAACACGCCAATCGCTCGGCAACCACATCGACCAACTCATCCGGATCACCACCGATTTCACCCCGGTCCTGGGTGTGCTGGCGCAGAAGTCGAACAACTTCGTGCCCGCGGTCGCCAAGCTCGACAACCTGGCCAACCAGTTCATGGAGCAGGTCTGGAACCCGCAGACCAACCTCGGCAACATGCGCGCGATGCTGACATTCACACCCAGCTCCACCTACACGCGCGCCGACTGCCCGCACTACGGCGAGCTGAAGGGACCCAGCTGTTTCACCGCGCCGCTGATTCCGGTGCGCCCGGATCTGCCCGAGGTGCTGCTGCCGCAGAACTATCAGCCGCCCAAGGACCTGGCTCCGCCACCGGGCACCGTGATCGGTCCGGACGGCAACCTCGTCGCCGTCGGCCCGCCGCTCGTGAACGGGCCACCGAATCTGATAGACCCGAATCCGCCACTGGCGCCGGGGATTACGCCGTCGCCACCCGTGCCCGGGAGCGCGAACCCCGATAACCCGTCACCGGGGGCGCCCGCGACACCACAACCGCACGAACCGTGGGTCGCGCCGGTAGCGCCCAAGGCGCCGTGGATCCCCCAGGCGTCCTTTGGCGGGAACGTGGGACCCGTTGGGAGCCAGTACGAACGGAACATGTTGGGCGTGATCACCGGCGCACCCGCAACCGAAGCCACCGAGCTGCTGCTGGGTCCCGTCGCCCGCGGCACCACGGTGTCACTGGCTCACCCCCCGGCTCCGTCGCCCGGGGAGGCCAGATGAAGTTTCGCGGACCACTCATCGCGTTGACCCTGTTCATGGTCGTCTCGCTGACGCTGACCTGGCTGGTGTATGTGAGTTTGCGGCGTGACGTGGCCGGCAACACCGCCCAGTATTCGGCGGTGTTCAGCGACGTGTACGGGCTTCGCGAAGGCGACGACGTCCGGATGGCTGGAGTGCGCGTCGGCCGAGTCGAAAAGATCGATCTGGACGGGAAACTCGCGAGAGTCTCGTTCGTCGTGCAGCAAGAACAGCGGTTGTTTGGGAACACCCTCGCGTCGGTGACGTATCAGAACATCGTCGGCCAGCGTTACCTCGGACTGTCCTTGGGGAAGGAAGGGAGCCCGGAGCCGCTCCCGCCGGGCAGCACCATCCCGCTGGAACGCACCGAGCCCTCTTTCGACGTCACTACCCTGCTCAACGGCTACGAACCATTGTTCAGCCTGCTGAACCCCCACGACGCGGACAACCTCACCAAGGGCATCATCCAGTCGCTGCAAGGCGACACGTCATCGCTCACCACTCTGGTCGGCCAGACGTCCACGCTCACAGAGACGTTCGCGGGCCGAGACCAGGCCCTCGGCAGCGTGATCACCAATCTCGACAAGGTGATGGGCAACCTGGCCCAGCAGAACGACGATCTCGACGGCGTCATCACGCAGACCCGCAGCATCGTCGGCGAGCTCGACGCGCGGCGCCCGGACCTGGTCGCCTCGGTGGGTTCGCTGGCGCGGGTGACCGGCCGGCTGTCGGCCTCGGCCACGGACGTGTATCCGGCACTGCGCGAGTTCATCGATCGCCAGCCCGGCGTCACCAAACACATCATGGACGTGGAACCGCAGGTGGCCTTCTTCGGCGACAACATCCCGCTGCTGCTGAAAGGGCTTACCCGGGTGGGCAATCAGGGGGCGTACGGCAATGCCTACGTGTGCGACGTGAACTTCATGGGGTTCTTCCCCGGCCTCAACGACGTGGTGCCGATCATCATCAACGCGGCCACGCCGGGCAACAAGGCATGGCACACCCCCAGATGCAGGAGTACGGCCGATGGCTGACGCGTCCGTGTGGGAGCGGATGAAACGGCGTCCGCTGGAAAGCTACAACAAGACCTGGCTCGGGTTCATCGCCGTCGCGGTAGTCGCGGTGATCATCGGGGTCATGCTGCTCGTGCATGCGCTCGGCGCCGGATACCGGCACTACACCGCGGAGTTCCTGCAAGCGGCCTCGCTGCGGGCGGGCAACCCGATCGTGGTCGCGGGCATCCCGGTGGGCAACGTCACCAGCATGAAACTCGTCGGGGACCATGTTGAGGCGGGACTGAAGATCCGGGACAACATCGCGCTGGGCAAGGATTCCCGGGCGCAGATCAAAGTCACCACCATTCTGGGTTCGCGGTACCTCGCCCTGGAACCCAACGGTCCGGCGCACCTGCCCAACAACACCTTCGACTTGGCGCACACCGAGGTCCCCTACGACCTGCAAGCCGCGTTGCAGGACGCCACCACCACTTTCGAGCAGGTGGACTCCGACCGGTTCGCACAATCGCTTGCGGTGCTCGGCAAGCAGCTTGAGAGCCTGCCGACGGTTGTCCCGCAGGCGATTTCGAACATCAACACACTGTCGTCGATCATCGCGGTACGACGTGACCAACTCGGGCAGTTGCTGCGCAGCACGGAGCAGGTTACCAACACGCTGCGACGTCAGCAGGCCGGCATCGGCACGCTGGTCGACCAGGGCCAAGACCTGCTGGGCCAATTCGTCGCGCGGCGCGCTGTTTTCCACGCAATGATGCAATCCCTCTCCAGCCTTGTCGACACCATGAGCCAGGTCGTTGTCAACGACCGGCCGGGCCTGGACGCGCTGATCAAAGACATGCGGGACTTCACCAACCTGATGTCCGCGCACGACGACCTGCTGCACAGCATGCTGCAAACCAGCCCGATCTTCTTCCGGGAGGCGGCCAACCTCACGGGCGACGGCAACGCGATCAACTTCAACGCCCCCAACGTTCCGCTGATCGACTCGTGGATGTGCGCGATCAGTGGCCGTGCCAAACAGTTCGGCATGATCCAGTATTTCAAGGACTGCAAGTGACGGGGCTGGCATCCAAAGCAGTGGCCATCGCCGCCGCCGTCGCGGTCATCGCAGCGGTGGCCGGCATCGGTTGGTGGTACCTGGGCTCCGACGAGGACACGATCACCGTGACCGCCCAATTCGACAGCGCCTCCGGCCTTTACGAGGGCAACGTGGTGGCGGTACTGGGCATGCCGGTCGGCAAGATCACCAAGATCAATGCCAAGGGCGGCTACGTCGAAGTCGAATTCACCGTCGACCGCCACGTCAAAGTCCCCGCCACCGTGCAGGCCGTCACGGTATCGACCTCCATCCTCACCGACCGGCAGATCGAACTCACGCCGCCCTATCACGGCGGACCGACCCTGGAAAACCACGACACCATCGGCTTGCCCCGCACCAAGACACCCGTCGAATTCAGCAGTGTCCTCAATGTTTTGGACAAGGTGACCAAGTCGCTCGAGGGCGACGGCCACGGCGGCGGCCCGATCGCCGATGTGCTGGGCGGCGGCACCGAGGTGGTCAAAGGCAACGGCGAGAAGATCAAAGCGGCGCTGGGTGAGCTCTCCAAGGCGCTGCGCCTGTCCAGCGACGGCGGCGCGACAACCCGCGAGCAGATCACCACGATCGTCAGAAACATCAGCACGCTGTTCGATGCCGTGGCCGCCAACGACACGAAGCTGCGCGAATTCGCCTCCACCATCCACCAAGTCAGCCAGATCATGGCCGACGAGGACCTTGGCAGCGGCACCACCGGACGCAGACTCGATCAGCTGATCCAGCGGGCCGGCGACCTGCTCGACGCCAACCGCGACAACATCAAGCAGACCGCCCTGAATGGCAATGCCACACTGAAGATGGTGACCGACCAGCGGCGCGACCTGGCCGAGCTCTTGGACCTTGCTCCCCTGGTGGCCGACAACGCCTACAACATGGTCGACCGGGCGAACGGCAGCGTGCGTGCACGCTTCCTCACGGACCGGCTGCTCTTCGACAGTCAGTACACCAAAGAGATCTGTAACTTGATGGGGCTTCGGCAATTGGGCTGCAGCACCGGCACGATTCAGGATTTCGGCCCCGATTTCGGCTTGACCTATGTGCTGGACGGAATGGCCGCCATGGGGCAGAAGTGACGACCGCGGGGGCGCGGGGAATGCTTGCGGCCGTGGCCGCGGCGATGGTTACCGCGGGATGCGCCACGAACGGCCTTGCCAGCCTGCCCCTTCCGGCGCCGGAGGTGGGCTCGGGAGGCTATTCGCTGAATGCGGTGTTCTCCAACGCGCTCAACCTGCCGATGAACGCCAAGGTGAAGCTCGCCGGCGCCGACGTCGGTCAGCTCGAATCGATGGTCGCACGCAATTACACCGCGGTCACCCGGCTGCGCATCAGGGACGGCGTGCGTTTGCCCCGGGGAAGCACCGCCGAACTGCGCACCGCGACGCCGCTGGGGGACGTCTTCGTCGCGCTCAAGCCGCCGGCCGCGGGCGATCCCGAGGGACCGCTGTTGAAGAACGGCGACACGATCGGCCTGGATTCGACGGCGGCCGCGGCGACCGTCGAGTCGGTGCTGAGCTCAGCGGCCATCCTGGTGAACGGCGGTGCGGTACGCAACTTCACCAACATCATCAACGGGTTCGGCAAGGCGACCGGTGACCAGGGCCAGGCGTTCGGGGACATGATCCGCAAGTCCAACGAGTTGCTCGGGAGACTGGATTCCCGGTCCGGTCAAATCTCTAACGCGCTGACCCAATTGTCGCGACTGGCAGACCAACTCGATGCCAAGAACCAGGCCATCGCCGACCTGATGGCGGCGGCCAGGCCGGCCACTTCGGCCCTGGCCGACAACACCACCCAGCTTTCCGACCTGGCCGTGCAGGTCGGTGACACCTCCCGGTTGCTGGCCAGGTTCCCGTCGATCGGTGGGACCGACACCAGCGGCCGCAGCATCATCCGTGACCTGAACACGGTCGCGGGGGCCGCCAACGACGTGGCGATGAGCCCGGATACCAGCTGGCTGGCGCTGAACAGGCTGATTCCCGCACTGGTCAAATCGACGGCCGGGAACTCGATTTCGGTGAACGTGGGCGTGGACAAGATCATGCTCGGATCGATCCCCGACATCGGATTCCCCGGTGACATCGGGCTGCACGGACCGCACCATTACAACGTGAACCTGCTCGTCGGCACCCTCAAGTACACCCTGTGGCGGCTGCAGGAACGTGTGGTCGGCCGGGGTCCGAATTCGCCGCAGGTTCCCGTCGTACCGGACCCGAACATCCCGGGCCAAATCGACGTCGCACCCGGGCCGCCGCCGGCCCAGGCAGGACCGACGCCATGATCCGCGCCGTCGACAATCTCGCCAACGCCGTTGTCCGAGCGGTGCGTACCGGTCACCGCCACCAGGTCTGGCTGTCGGTGGCCGGCTTGGTGCTCATCTTGGTCGTCGCCACCGCCTACCTGCTCGTCGGCGCGCTGCGGGTGAAGCCGTTCGCCTCGTCCTACCGGGTCACCGTGCAATTGCCGGACTCCGGCGGCCTACTGCCCAACCAGGATGTCGCACTGCGGGGAGTGCGGATCGGCCGGATCGATTCGCTGCAGATCACCGACAACGGGATGAACGCCGTCGCCAGCATCACGTCGAAGGTGCGAATCCCGGCGAACAGCTTCGTGCACGTGTCGGCGCTCTCGCCCGCCGGTGAGCAATACATCAACTTCGAGGCCACCTCCGACGCCGGGCCCTACCTGCATGACGGCAGCCTCATCACTTCGGACCACACGAGCGTCCCGGTCAGCTTGGCGCAGTTGCTCGCCGACGCCGACGGGTTGCTGGCCCAGGTCGACCCCCACAAGCTCGAGTTGATCAAAAAGGAGCTGAGCCTGAGCAAGGAGGGGCCGGCGAAGCTGACCGCCATCGTCGACGGCGGCACGTTCCTGCTCTCGACCCTTGATTCGGTGCTGCCCCAAACCACCAGCATCATCAAGACCAGCCGGGTCGTGCTCACGCTGGCGAGCGATAAGAACGCCGGTTTAGGCTCGGCCGCAACGGAACTCAATAAAACACTGACCGGCGTGGCCAGGATGCAAGCCGGCTATCGCCGGTTGACCGACCAGACGCCGCGCACACTGTCGGCCGTCGACAACCTGTTCTCCGACAATTCCGACACGATGGTGCAGTTGCTGGGCAGCATGGCCACCATGTCGCAGCTGTTGTATCTGCGGGTGCCGGCGCTCAACGCGCTGTTCCCCGACTACCGCGGTTCGGTGCTGGACGCGGTCACGAGCACGTTCCACGACCACGGCGTGTGGGCGACGGCCGACCTCTACCCCCGCTATGTGTGCGACTACGGGACGCCATCGCACGCCTCCTCCGCCGCCGACTATTACGAGCCGTTCATGTACACCTACTGCCGCGACGACGACCCGGCGGTCTCCATCCGCGGCGCCAAGAACGCGCCACGGCCGGGCGGCGACGACACCGCCGGCCCGCCGTAGGGGGTGGGAATGGTGTAGCGGCCCCGGGGGGTCGGATCGGTCCGTTGGCCCAGGTTCGCCCCCGGCGGCGGGCCGGCGGTGTCGTCGCCGCCCGGCCGTGGCGCGTTCTTGGCGCCGCGGATGGAGACCGCCGGGTCGTCGT
>NZ_LZKF01000091.1:0-1996 GCF_001672665.1 Mycobacterium sp. E2238
CGGCCGGCCCGCTGATCGTCCTCGGGCGCGTCGGGTCGCGCTGCGGCAGCCTGCGGTACTGCGACTCCGACGTCTGGGTCACCGAGAACGCACTGGTATGCCGGGCCAACGACCCACGCGAGACGCGGTATTGGTACTACGCGCTGCAAACCTGTCGGCTGGGCGATCACCGCTGCGGATCGGGGCAGCCGCTGCTCAGCCAGCGCATCCTGCGTGACGTCGCGGTGCGCAGCGTGCGCGCGCCGCAGCGCCGGGCGATCGCCGAATTGCTCGGCTCCCTCGATGACAAAGTGTCCGCCAACGAGCGCGTGATCGTGGCCGCCGAGAACGTGATGGTCGCCATCGCGGAGTCGGCCCGCGAACGCGCGCCGCTGTCCAGCCTTGCGACCCGGTCGACGGCGTTCCTCAACGTCGCCGAGTTCGACGACGTGGTCGCGCACTTCAGCCTCCCGGCGTTCGACGACGGGGCGCAGCCCCGCGTCGTGAGTGCGGAGTCCATCAGGAGCGGCAAGTTCCTCCTGTCGGGCCCGTGCGTGCTGTTCGCGAAGCTCAATCCCCGGATTCCGCGAATCTGGAACGTGCCGAGCCTTCCGCCGCAGCTGGCCGTGGCCAGCAGCGAGTTCGCGGTCCTGCAGCCCAGCGGCGTCGACGCCTCGGCCCTGTGGTCGGCCGTGCGCCAACCCGATGTCTCCGAACGGCTGCAACGCCGGGTGGCCGGGACGTCGGGGAGCCATCAGCGGATCCAGCCGCGCGACCTCTTGGACGTTATGGTCCCGGACGTTCGGCGCCTGCCCACCACGGCGCTACGAACGATCACCGGCCTGGGGGCGCTGTGCCACGCGCGTCGCACCGAGAGCGCGCGGCTGTCCGCCTTGCGCGACGCGCTGCTGCCCCTGCTGATATCGGGTGAGCTCACGGTCCGGTCGAAACGTTAAGGTGAGCGCCGTGGCCGAGACCGCGCCGCTACGCGTGCAACTGATCGCCAAGACCGAGTTCCTGGCGCCCCCGGGCGTGCCGTGGAGCACCGACGCCGACGGTGGCGCGGCGCTGGTCGAGTTCGCCGGCCGGGCCTGCTATCAGAGCTGGTCGAAACCCAATCCCAAGACCGCGACCAACGCCGGCTACATCAAGCACATCATCGACGTCGGGCACTTCTCGGTGCTCGAGCACGCCAGCGTGTCGTTCTACATCACCGGCATCTCACGATCGCTCACGCACGAGCTGATCCGGCACCGGCATTTCTCCTACTCGCAGCTGTCGCAGCGCTACGTGCCGGAGGGCGACTCGCGCGTCGTCGTGCCCCCGGGCATGGAGGACGACCCCGAACTGCGCCGGATCCTGACCGAGGCCGCCGACGCCAGCCGGGCCACCTACGCGGACTTGCTGGCCAGGCTCGAGGCGAAGTTCGCCGACCAACCCAACGCGATTTTGCGCCGCAAGCAGGCGCGCCAGGCCGCCCGGGCGGTGCTGCCGAACGCGACGGAGACCCGGATCGTCGTCACGGGCAACTACCGGGCCTGGCGGCACTTCATCGCCATGCGCGCCAGCGAGCACGCCGACGTGGAAATCCGGCGGCTGGCCATCGAGTGCCTGCGCCAGCTCGCCGGCGCCGCGCCCGCGGTGTTCGCCGACTTCGAGATCTCGACCCTGGCCGACGGGACCGAGGTGGCCACCAGCCCGCTGGCCACCGAAGCCTGACGCTGACCGCCCCGGCGGCCCGTCAACGCACGTCCGCGCCGTTGCCAAATACCTTGCCGCCGCCAGGTAACCTAATGACCGTGAGCACCGTCGGATTCGACGCCCCGGCCCGGTTGGGAACCGTGCTGACCGCGATGGTGACACCGTTTGATCCCGACGGCTCGCTCGATACCGCCGCCGCGGCGCACCTGGCGAACCACCTGGTGGACGCGGGGTGTGACGGCCTCGTGGTCTCCGGCACCACCGGTGAGTCGCCGACCACCACCGACGACGAGAAGCGGGAATTGCTGCGCGTCGT
>NZ_LZKF01000092.1:0-753 GCF_001672665.1 Mycobacterium sp. E2238
TTCCCCGCACCGCGGTCATCCGGCCGACGCGCTCGCCGAGCAATCCGGTGACGTAGCCCTCGCGTCCCCACAGCGCGTCCTCGGCGGCACGCAGGTCTTGTCGGCCCAACAGCGCCCAGGTGTCCAGCAGCAGCGCCGCGCCGTAGCCGCCAGCGGCGGCGGGTTCGGCCCCCGGGGTGGCCACCACCAGGGCCGGGCCGGCGGCGACCCCCGGCACCACACCTTCCCCCGACGAGGTGACCACCGCGGTTCCGGGAAACGCGCGGCCAAGCTCCTCGGCGGTGCGGCGTGCCCCGACGACCACGGCGCGCACGGCGTCCGAACCGCAGCGCGCACACCGCCGCGTCGGGTCGATGCGCCCGCACCACCGGCAGATCAGCGCCTGGCCGCCCTCCTGCAACGACAGGGGGCCCGTGCAGTGCCGACACCGGGCGATCGTGCGGCAGCGCGCGCAGGCCAGCGACGGGACATACCCGCGCCGCGGCACCTGCACCAGCACCGGCGCCCCGGCCTGAAGCGACGAGCGGGCGGCGCGCAGCGCGATCGACGGGATGCGCGCGGTGCGCGCGGCCGGGTCGCGTTCGTCGGCGTAGCCCGTGTCGTCGAGGGCGACCACCCGTGGGGTGCGGGCGCGCACCACCGCCCGGGTCGCGACGATGTCGTGCGCCCACCCACTGCGCACCAGCGCCTGGGCTTCCGCGGTGCGCGCGTAACCCCCGATCAGCGCCGCACAGCGCGCCTGATGGGCCCGCA